>NZ_MJXL01000041.1:0-148993 GCF_001762785.1 Campylobacter sp. BCW_6463 | reverse complement strand
TTTAAAAGATTTTAAGTCCTTTTTTCAAAAAAGGAAATGAAAGTATAACCAATTAAACTTAAAAGGGGATTAAATAAAGGATTAAATAGTATAAATATTTGTGTAAGTATTTATATAAGTATTTGGTGGGTTAAAAAATGGGGGTTATATTTTAGAGCACTCGTAATTTTTATTTTTTATATTAACAAATTGACTTTTAAGTGTTTTAAAATCTGGAATATAAGCATAACCGCTAAGCGTATCTATAACGATACAAAGAGCATGCTTTTTTGATAACAAACGTATAATGCAATCTGAATTATTCTTTGCTAAAGTTTTTTCATATGCATAATTGGCATTTTTTAACGGAGAATACACTCTGCCCATTTCATCAAATACTAATCTAGTAAATCCTGAACAAGATCCTTTGAATTCAACCTTTTCTATTCCAAATCTTTTTGTAAGATTAAATCTTTGTGTAGTTTTTTCATCATCTTTACTAATAACTCCACTTTGACCTGAATTCATTAATTTGTTATGATTGATTACATCAACAGCAATTTCTCTATCTATATTGATTTCAGTTTTACCTAAATTAGCATTTCCATCGCCATTTTTATCCAAGAAAATAGTATATGTTTGATCATAACCCGTGGCAGCTGATTTTATAAAATAAATCTGCCATTTACTTTTAAACCACTCTCTTTTTGCGATAGCCAACTCATCAACTCTTATACCTTCTTGCATCATGGCTAAATTTTGGGTGTATTGGATATCATTAAGAATTTGTATTGCACCTTCTAGTAGATTGTCTTTTTTTAAGTAAAGACTGCCTAAATTAAAAACTATACCTAAAATGAGAATTATAAACACAAATTCCAACAAACTGAAAGCTTTAATCATAGTTTAAAATCTGATATACTTTTTCATATTTTCCAAGTTTTACTTTAACAATTTTTTTGTCCATATCATGCTTATCGGCTTGTTTTAAAGCTTTTAAATAAAACTTATTGCTATTTTTTATTCCATAAAATCGCAATCTTTTTTGCAAACTTGGAGCTGTTGCAAGCTCTAAAACATCTTGTTTTTTTAATTCTAGCGCCAATTCTTTAGCAAAATGATAATTATTGGCAAAATGACGATTTGGATTGTTTATAAAATAATACAATAATTGATTAGCGACGATTAAAAAGTAACAAAATATCAAAAAAATTATAGAACATTCTATAAAGATTTTATACCTTAATCGAAAAACTGGCAATCTCACTCTATAACTTTGCATTAAAGTTTTTATAAGCAAAGGAGTGCAAATAACACAAAAAGGTAAAAAATCATCTAAAAAAAGTTTTTGTCTTAAAGAAAGCAACAAACAAAATACAAATGTTACGCTCATTAAAAACCATAATAAATTTTTATATTTTTGAAAAGTCAAACGATAAATAGTATAAAAAAAATACACAAAAACCAAAGGAGAAAAACATGCAGCAAAAATTCCTAAAGTATCTAAAAAATAACCTCTTGGGCGACCACCTGTATCAAAACCATAAAAACTGATACTCGCTCCAAACAAAACAAGAGATAAGGTAAATAAAATAACATTTCTTTTATAAATCCCAAAAAAGAAAAAAGTTAAAAATAAAATATTAAAAGATTTATCAACAAATAATACTATAATCAATAATATATAAAAAAGCCATTTTTTTTCATATTCGTAAGCACATAATATAGCAAGGGTTAAAAAAATCACCAAAGATGCGGCATTAACCAGTAAAGCACTTGCAACAGTACCCGGCAATAAAACAAATAACAATAAAGCAAAAAAAGCATCGATTTTAGTTTTAGTATATTTTAAAGCTAGCAAATACAAAAGTAAACAACTTAAAAAATGAAAAAATAAAAAAGGAAGCCTTAAGCCAAAATCATTTTGCCCAAAAATAAAAGTTCCAAAATGAGATATATAATAAAGCAAACTATGGGAAAAAATAAGTGATTTACCCTGCTCGCCAAAATAAATATCAGCTTCATCAGTACTAATACTCAGTGTTGAAATTCCATAAAGTAAAGCCAACAAATCAAGACTAAGTAAAATGATGATAAGTTTATAATTTTTGATTTTTTCCATAATGAAAATTTTACAAAATTAAACTTAAAATATCAATGCAAATCATATAAATATCAAATATCTTAAAAATTAACATCAAATTGATTTTAGTTTTTATAAGTATAATGTTAAACAAAAAAGGCAAAAATGCAAACTATTGATCAAATTTTTCAAACGCAAATCGATATTAAAAAATCTACTTTCTTATCTTTTCTTTGCCCTTTTAAAGATTTTAAATTTTTAATAGAAACGCTAAAAAAAGAGCATCCAAAAGCTATTCATTTTGTCTATGCTTATCGTGTTTTAAATGATTTTAATCAAATTGTAGAAGATAAAAGCGATGATGGAGAACCTAAAGGAACTTCTGGAATGCCAACTTTAAATGTTCTAAGGGGCTATGATCTTATCAATGCGGCTTTAATCACTGTAAGATATTTTGGCGGCATAAAACTTGGTACAGGGGGACTTGTAAGAGCCTATAGCGATGCGGCAAATGCCGTGATCAATAATTCTTCTTTACTTTCATTCGAATTGAAGCAAAATATAACCATTGCTATTGATTTAAAAAATTTAAATCGTTTTGAACATTTTTTAAAAACTTATTCTTTTAATTTCACAAAAGATTTTAAGGATTGCAAAGCTATATTACATATCAAATTAAATGAAAAAGAGGAGCAAGAATTTAAAATTTTTTGTAAAAATTTTACACCTTTTGAAATAGAGAAATTATAAATTCTTGCAAGTAAATACAAAAGCTCCAAAATGGAGCTTTTGATTAAATTGCGTTCAATAAATCATTTAACAAAGTATTATTCTTACTTTGTTCATTTGCACCTTGTTGCGCAAGATCATTGTGAACGCTAGCACTTTGGGCTCTCATAGACAACTCGCCTTCATTTTGTCTAAAACGATAAGCGTAAACATTTGACATTTGAGCATAATTACTTAAATTTGAATTTGAGTTTTGCGCATTGCTTTGAAAACTACTGCTAGAATTTAAAGCATCTCCGCTTGACTTCTCATCCGCCTTATTTAATATATCCATAAAATCAGAATTTCCAGATGAAGAATAATCTTCAACCTGCTTATCCACCTGTTTATACTGACCACTAATAGTATCGTATTCATACGAGCTGATCGTTCTATAATTTACCTGCATAGTTTTCTCCTTTCAAAATATGCAAAAACTATACAAGCAAAAAGTGTTCCTTTTTATGCAAAAATTAATGTTTTTCAATCATGATGAGTAGGCAAATGCTCCACATCAAGCTCATTGTTGGCTATAAATTCCTCCTTGGCTTTTTTACAGTTTTCATCACGCATTTTGCGGTATTCATTGCGAATGGTGATTTCTTTATCGCTTAGAGGTCTATCTTCTAAAAAACTGATATGAAAATAAGTATCATCGCTCTTTGAATAAGTTTTATAAAAATCTATATAATCAAAATAATCCTTGCCATTATCAAACTCTACCACTTCTTCTATATAAATCGTAGGCCCAAAACCCTTGTGATTTTGTGTATAATGCCCAAAACCTGCGCTGTATTGAATTCTAAATTTAGCCATCATTTTCTCCTAAAAATTCTTGATAAGTTCCACGAAAATCTGTAAGCTTACCATTTTCTAAATGCCAAATTCTATTAGCAAAAGCAGAAACTAATTCCCTATCGTGGCTGATACAAAGCACTACACCTTTGAAATTATACAAAGCCTCACCTAGTGCAATAATACTTTCAAGATCTAAATGGTTATCAGGCTCATCTAAAAGCAAGAAATTTGGACGCTCTAGCATTAAACGAGAAAGCATTAAACGGTGTTTTTCACCCCCACTTAAACTTGTTGCCATTTTTTCTTGATCACTGCCACTAAAAAGCATTCTACCTAAACACTTGCGGATTTCATCTAGATCTTTAAATTTTTCACTCATAAGCCATTCGTAAAGTTTCAAATTTTCACAAATTAAATTACTTGTATCTTGAGGAAAATATCCAAGCTCTATAGTTGCCCCAAGGTGCATAGATCCACTATCTGGACTTATAGCATGGGCGATGATTTTTGCCAAAGTACTTTTGCCCACACCATTTGCCCCGATCAAAGCGATTTTATCATTTTTTTCTATTTTTAGCTCCAAATTTGAAAACAATTGTTTATCATAAGCCTTGCCTATACCTTTAAATTCTAAAACTTCATTACCTATTTCACGATTGGTTCTAAAAACTATGCTAGGATCTCTACGGCTTGAAATTTTAATCTCTTCAAGCTCTAGTTTTTCAAGTGCCTTAGCACGGCTTGTGGCTTGTTTTGCCTTAGAAGCATTTGCGCTAAAACGGCGAATGAAATTTTCTAATTCTTCTCTTTCTTTTAAGGTTTTATCGCGTTTAAGCTCAGCTTGTTTTGCCAAAAGCGTTGAAGCCATATACCAATCATCATAATTTCCCGCAAAATCACGAATTTGTTTAAAATCCACATCCAAAATTCTTGTGCAAATTTTATTTAAAAAATGCCTATCGTGAGAGATGACAACTAAAGTTCCTTCATGTCTTAAAAGTTCATTTTCAAGCCAAGAAATCGCCTCTAAATCAAGGTTATTTGTAGGCTCATCCAAGAAAAGCACATCCGCACCTAAAAACAAAACTTGAGCTAACAAAACTTTAAATTTATCCGCACTTTGCAAGGTGCTCATTAAAGCATCAAAATCTTTAATCTTTAAAGAACTTAAAATTTTTTCACAACGTGTTTCACAATCATAATTTGGATCTTCTTCAGCCGTTATTATCTCAAGCTCACCTAAACGCTCATTGATCTCATCTGTAAATTCCTCGCTCATATAAAGCTTTTCTTTTTCTTTTAAGGCCTCATATAAACGCTTATTTGCACACATCACTGCATCTTTGATGGTGTAGTTTTCAAAAGCAAATTGATCCTGTCCTAAAACTGCGATTTTTAAACCTTCATCAAATACTATTTCACCACTACTTGACTCAATTTCTCCTGAAAGAATTTTTAAAAAAGTCGATTTTCCCGCACCATTAGCACCAATAAGTCCGTATCTTTGTCCTCTAACAAGCTTTAAATTAACATTTTCAAATAAAAGCTGATTTGCAAAACGCATAGTAAGATTTTTTACTTCAACCATGATTTTCCTTAAATTTTTTATTTATAAAAATTTTTAAGAAATTGTATCAAAAAAAGACTTGAAATTAATTGAGTATAAAATATTAGTAAGCCATGAAATTAATTCTATTGACTTACTTTAATAAAAATATTATTGGAAATCTCCATTGATATAAGTTATATCTGTAATTTTCACTTGATTTATGTTAGAAACCTTATAAACAACACTCCAAAGACCTTTTCTCTGTTCCCCTTTTAAGACAGCATTAATCGTAGCCATACAAGAATCAAAATTAAGATCAAAATTTGAAATGGAATTAATTTCGATCATATCAGTGTAATTTACCATTCCATCATGCTTGGCCATTTCTTTGAGGCCTTTTGCATAATCTTCATAATCAATCCCTTGGGCTTTAAGTCCGGATAATTCATAAAGATTTTTAAAAATTTCACTAGGAATTTTTTCTTTAAGATTTAAAACAACTGCCGTATTATCACATTTGTCTAATGAGTTGGCTTGAAGCAAGGCAAACCCCATTAAGAAAAATAAAATTACTTTTTTAAACATATCTAAACTCCTCTAATTTTTAGGTTTTGCTACTAAAATACCATTTTTATATTCTTCTTCTCTTACAATCTCTCCTTTTTTATATTCTCTAAAGACTCCATTTTTAAGTCCATTTTTATAATTTTCTTCGTCTTCTAAGGCACCATTTTCATCATAACGCTTTTGTACTCCATCAAATTTACCTTTATTATCAAAATTATAATCACACATTAAAGTTCCATTTTCATAATATTCCTTGTAATTACCTTCAAATTCTGGCATACCATCTTCATTATAGCCAAGTAGTTTTCCCTTTGCTCTCATATTTCCATTCTCATAATAGCTTGCAAAATCACCATATCCGCGATTATCTTTAAAATGCACCTCCTCAAGCAATTGCCCATTTCTAGAATATTCCCTGCTAATTCCATCTTTTTTTCCATTTTTATAATTTTCTTCAGCTCTTAGCTGACCATTGTCATAAAAAGCTCTTTTTAACCCATGTATTCTTGAATCTTTATTATAGGGAATTTCTTCTTTTAAATTTCCATTTGGATATTTGTTTTGCTGAACTCTAGCCACATCGCTAGGTTGTCCAGGAAAATCACTTCCACAACCACTTAACAACATCGCAATTAAACTACAAATGCTTAAAAATTTTGTCATTTTTTCTCCTATTTCTCATTTTTTTCTTTAATAATAATAGTTTGCTTAAAACTTCCCGTAAAAGACCATATTAAACAAACAAGCCAAACAATAATAGTCCAACCAAAAAACAAATTTAGCAAAGAAATTATCAGCCAATTAGAATGCTTTCTGCTCAAACCAATAATAGCGGGCAACATGTATAATACAAACAATAATATTGTTACAAAAATAGACCCGCCACTTGCACCTTCCATGTAATTCTCCTTAAATAAAAATTTTATAAAAACTATTATTCCATACTATAACTTAATTAATATTGAAATATTAAATATATTTTATATAAAAGATTGAATATTTCAAGTGTTTTTAATAAAGAAATTTTAATGTAAAATTTTTCAAAGGCTAAATTTTTAAGGTAAAAAATGACAAAAAAGAGCAAGCGTGATATGGCATATGAACTAGACATTGATGTTAGCACTTTATATAATTGGAGAAAATATAAACCCAATTTATATCGTATTGTTATGCTTGGCTTTAAATTTGATGAACTTTTAGAAAATAGTAAAAAAACTCATGAAGAATTGCTTCATATAGAACAAACTATACAAGATGAAATTGCTAAATTTAAATAAAGTCCACTTTTAAGCTTTTTTCTATACAATTATCACTTTTATTAAAATCAAGGATTTGAAATGTTTTTATTAGATTTTTTAATATCATTGAGTTTTATTTTTGAAATTTCAGCACTTGTATTATCCTTTTACTTTAAAAATTCAAGAATTTTCTTTTTAACTTTAGTGCTATTAGGAGCTAAGTTGCCTTATTTTTATACAAGTTTTTTTCAAGCTAATTTATTTGTGGCCTTGTTTTTACCTATGATTTTTACTCTATTTTGCCTTGGAAAACACCATGCTTTAATTTTAAGTAAAAAAAATATCGCTTCAATTACAACCCTTATTTTTATAGGCGTTTTAAGCATCATTTTACCTAGAAATACTACTTTTAATAGCGCTGGTTTAGAATTCCATTTTATTGCATTAGATTTTTTTAAGCCTGTGAGTGAATTAGGATTTTTATTTTTTTTAGTCGGCTTAATACTCATTTTTATCAAAACCTTTAAAACTAAAGAATATTATCTTATTATCGCATTTTTTGCTGCATATTTTCAGTTTTTATTCCAAGAAGGAGCAGGAATAAGGTATTTTGAATTTGCAAGTTTAGTTTTTTGTTTTTATCTTTTAAATCACGCTTATAGATTGGCTTTTTTTGACACCTTAACAAAACTACCTAATGAAAAAAGCCTTACACGCTTTACAAAGGGAAAAAACAACTATATCATTGCCTTGCTTCATTTTAATGAACTAAAAGATACTAAAGAAAGCTATGCCAAACTCATCTTAAAACAAATTGCAAAAATTTTAAAACGCTTTAGAGCAAAAATTTTCATCGTAGAAAATGATTTTATTTTCATTTTTAATGACAAAAATCAAGCTTTAAATCATCTTGCTTTTTTAGAATCCACCTTGAAAAACACGGAATTTAATTTAGAAAATGAAAATTTTAAACCAGATTTTAAATTGATTTGGCAAGAAAGTGAAGAAAATTTGGATAAAAATTTACAAAGTCTAAGAGCAAGACTCTTAGACTAAAAAATTATTTTTCGTTTGCTTCAACTTCGATATTTAAATTAATATCATCACTTAAAGTAATAGTTGAAGTACTTGTCGCAAATTTAAAATCAGAGCGTTTGATTTTTCCATTTAAAGAAAAGCCTATTTTTTCTTTTCCATCTTTGCCTTTAGCTACACCGCCGATTTCAGTATCTAAAACGATATCTTTAGAAACTCCAGCTATAGTTAAAGTTCCTGTCATTTTGCCTTTTTCATTATCGATTTTTTCATATTTTTTCATTGTAAAAGTCATATCAGGATATTTTTTTGCTTTGAAAAAATCATCTTGCTGTAAGTGATTATCTCTTGTTTGATTTTCTGTATTTACAGATGCGATTTTTATAGTTGCGTCAAGCTTTTTAAACTCAGCACTCGCAGGATCAAAATCAATCACCGCAGAATAATCTTTGAAATTTCCTTTTACATTGCTAATTTGTAAATGTTTGATTTTAAAACCTACATCTGTATGTGCTTTATCTAAAGTATATTCTTTAGCAAACAAACCTGTGCTTAACAAAGACACCGCAACCAATGAACTTAATAAAACTTTTTTCATTTTTTTCCTTTTTTTATAGTAATTTTCAATATAAAAATTTTATTAGATAAAACATAATAAATCATTAATAAAAATTAAAAAATTTTACTATTTAAAAATTTTACAAATTCTTCAAATTTAGGCAAATCAAGCTTTATTGCTTCTCTTTGCTGTTTTCCCCACATACACTCTGGAAAAAACGCATCTTCTTTAAATCTTGCCATAACATGAAAATGCACCCTTGGCACATAATTTGCAAAAGAGGCGATATTGATTTTTTCAGGTTTGTAAAATTCTATCATAGCCTTTTCACAAAGTAAAATTTTTTCAAAAAGTTCTTTTTGCAACTCTAAAGGACAATCGCTAAATTCTTTATAAATTTCTTTAGTAAAAATTTTAAGCCAAGGCACTTGAGCCTCCTCTTTCTCTATATAAATCAAATCATTTTCATAAATCATTACATTCCTTTGAAATTGTATTTATGATTATTTTACAAAATTTATCAAATTTTTAAGTCAAAATGCGTTAAAATTCCTAAAATTTAAAAAACAAAAAGGAGGATAAATGCAAATTAGTTCAAGTTATAACTCTTATGATTACTACTCTAGCAAACCTTCTTTTGATAAAACAAATCAATCTGATTCCACTCAAAAAGATGAAAAAAATCTTAGTGAAAATAAAGATGATAAAGAAAAAAATGGCGAACAAACCCAAATGGTTAATGGCGTAGAGCTAAGCCAAAAAGAAGTAGCTCAAGTTCGCGAACTCCAAAGTATCGATAGAAATGTAAAAGCTCATGAAGCTGCACATCAAGCAGCGGGCGGCGGCTTAGCAGGTGCTGCAAGTTTTACTTACACAAGAGGCCCTGATAATCAAATGTATGCTACAGCGGGCGAAGTTCCTATCAGCATGCAAAAAGGAAACACACCAGAAGAAACTATAGCCAATGCAAGACAAATCGCAGCAGCAGCTATGGCTCCTGCTGATCCTAGCCCACAAGACTATAAAGTTGCAGCAAATGCTGCAAAAATGGAATTTGAAGCAAGAGCTGAAGCAATGAAGCTTAAAGCCCAAGAAGCCAAAGAAAAAGAAGAAGAAAATAAAGAAAAAGATGACAAAAATTCAGAAAATAGCTTAGAAAAAACAAATAAAGATTCAAAAAACAACGATAAAAATTCAAATTTTGATAAAGATTTTAAAAATTTCATAGCCAAAACTTATCAACAAAACTCGCAAAATAACGACATTAAATTCAATATCGCATCTTAAAATTCTTAATTTAAATAAAAAATTTATGCCAATCTTCCTTATAAATAAAGCTTTTTTAAAACTAAACGGACATGTCTAAAAATTTATCTTTTTTATTATCTGCTTTATCCACATTTGTAGTATTACTTTGCTCTTCTTTTTTGGCTTCTACTTTTTTGTATCTTCTTGCTGTTCCATAAGCTTTAAAGTATCATATATTTGATGAACTTCCTTGGGCATACATTTATGGAAACGATGACTTGAATTTGCATGTAAAATATTTAACATTTTTTATCCTTTTTATAATTTAAATTTTTGCATTTTCAATACTTTCATCTCTAATTTTAGTAAGTGTCTGCAGGGGATTATTTCCAAAATATCTATTAAAAGAACTTAAAGTAATCATCTTGCATACCACCCTCCAAGAGCAGACTCCATTTGCCTTTTTGTATAATTATAGTTTGAATAAGAATTTATACCATTAATCATTTTTGCCTTCCTTGATATTATATACTATATCGGAAGAAAATTAAAAATTTATAATCTTGAGAGTTTTCAAAAACTCTCAAGTTATTATCAAGCTAAGCTTTTTCCACTTTTATGATATTTTAAAATACCTTCAGCACAGCGATAAGCCAAAGCTCCTACAGTATCAGTTGGATTATATCCACTATTGTGTTGGAAATTTCCTGCTCCTACAACAAAAAGATTATCCGCATCCCAGTGTTGTAAATAAGTATTAACCACACTAGTTTCTCTATCTGCGCCCATGGTTGTTCCACCTGTGTTATGAGTAGATTGATAAGGCACAACGCTATAATCCTTAAGATAAACACCTTTTTTGATTGATTTTACTCCTTGCATTCTTTTTGCTACCTCAGCTGTTTTATCTGTAATAAATTTATGCAAAGCTCTATCTTGATCGGTGAAATTATAAGTTAAGCGTAAAAGTGGCATACCAAATGCATCTTTATAAGTTGGATCAAGACTTAAATAATTATTCTTATGAGGCAAAGAAGCACCTTGCCCTCCTACTGTAATAGCTCTTGTGAAATTATAGTTTAATGCTTTTTTAAATTCGGCACCCCAAGTTGGAGCTCCTGCTGGAAGTGGGGCTGATTGTATAGGGCGAGTTCCAAGCTGAACGCTATAAATCATAGCTCCATGAAGGAATTTTTCCTTAGAATGATCAAAATTATCTCCGTTAAAATCATCACTCGTAGTTCCTAAAGCACCTGAACCCATAAAGGTGTTAAATTGCTCATCAAAGAAAGCTGTTGTGCCCATATTCATTTGGTAACAATAATTTCTACCTAAAGTTCCTTTACCTGTTTTTGGATCGTATTGCTCACCTATGTTGCTTACCATTAAAAGCTTAGCATTGTTAAACATATAACTTGTAAGTACAACTATATCAGCAGGCTGAATATACTCTTTCATCGTTCTAGTATCGACAAATTTTACCCCCGTTACTTTTCCGTCTTTTTTAAGAATTTGCGTTACATTACTATAAGTGCGTATGGTGTATTTACCTGTGCTCATAGCCTTTGGAATTACTGTGTTTAAAGGACTTGCTTTTGCGCCATACTCACAACCAAAACGCTCACAATACGCACAGTATTGACAAGGAGCTAAATCTTGACCATCAGGGTTTGTATAGCTACCTTTAGAATTTGAAGCTGGCAAACGATAAGTGTGTAAATTTGAACTTTTTGCTGCACTTTCAAATCGTTTAAGCATTTTAGTATTTTCAAGAGGTTCTTGTGGATAAGGACTGGATCTAAAAGCTCCCATTTTTTCCGCTAAAGGATTTGGCTCACCTGATACCCCACAGGTTTTTTCAAATCTATCATAATAAGGCTCCATATCCTTATAAGTCACGCCCCAATCTTGCAAGGTATAATCATTACCTAATTTATTACCATATCTTTGTTTGCTTAGGGTTTGAATTTCAAAGTCATAAGGCATAAACCTAAAAGTCCAACCATTCCAATGCACCCCTGCACCGCCAACATTATTACCCAATAAAAACGAACCCATTTTACGATAAGGTAAGGCTAAACCACTAGGATCATGGCGAAAAGTCACAGTGTCTTTTGAGCAATCTTGCATCAAACCATAATTAATCCCATATCTCCACTCATCATGGATAAAATTAAAATTTTCAGTACTTTGCATATGTCCGCGTTCTAAACTAAGTACATTCAAACCTGCTTTAGTAAGCTCTGCAGCCACTATACCTCCAGTCCATCCTGCTCCAACTGTTACCACATCTACTTTTTTTAATACTTCAGCCATTTTAACTCTCCATATCTGCTAAACCCATAGGTTCAATGTTAAAAAATTCATCACTTGCAATTTTATCCACATAGCTCATTTGTGCGCCTGGATATTGCATCATTCTCCAACCATTTTTATTATCATTTCCGCCATAAATTGGATCAGCTAAAACTCCAGCTACTGTCATATCTCTTAAAAGTGTGAAAAAATAAGAAGATTTAAAACCTGTAGTTTGAATTTTTCCTTTTTCAAAATCGCTTAAAATTTTATCCTGATCTCCACCTTTAAGCAAAGAAAAAGATTTTTTATAACGCTTTTGAGCATTTTCTTCAAGAGTATGCACGCCTTCTAAAAAAATATCTTTGCGTTGCATAGGGGTTTGATAACCTTGTTCGGCTTTGCCCTCCATGAAAGGCCCTTGCATATATTCTCTATCATTATAACCATAAGCACTAGCTAGCTGATTATCGATAAAATAAGGCACGCCTAAACCTATAGCTCCTTCTCCTTGCTCATCTTTAGGATAAATTCTTTCACAGGCTGCACTTAAGGTATCAAATTCAGTTTGAGTTTGAAAAAACATTCTACCTCTAATTTTATTTGATTTTCCTTGTGAAGCTTGATGCGAATGCGTAAGTTCTGCTGCCTTTAAAACAGCACCGCCACCTATAGTGCTAGCTGCTACTACAGAACCACCTAGAAGCCCTAGTTTAAAAAAGCTTCTGCGATCAATAATATTGTCTTGCATTACTTCTCCTTGATAATAATTTAAACAAGACTATATTAGTCCTATTAATATAAATTTAACTTTAAAAAGCGATAAATTTTGTGTTATTCTTAATTTTATTTAAGTATATCTTTGAAAGTAATGAAAATAGAACTTTTAATAAAGCTCTATATCTTTAGAATTAAGTTCTTTATAAGCTGCACAAGCTTCTTGATGTTTTTGATCACAAGCCATACCAAAATATCTTTTTGCCTTTGTTAGATCTTGTTTTTCTAGTTGATTATAGCGTCCTAACAAATAACAAGCCTCACTAAAACCTAAAGTGCAAGATTTAGAATAAAAAGCAAGGGCAGATTTTACACTTGCCTTAACAAGCTCTCCTTTATCATATAAAGATCCTAACTGATAACAAGCTCTTGCATTTTTTAAATCACAAGATCTTTTATAAAAACTTGAAGCCATTTGTCCATCTTTTTCTTTTTCATAAAATAAAGCTATATTATTACAACTTAACGATTCTCCTAAAGCACAAGCTTTATTAAAAGCCAAAAGAGCTTCATTTTTATAACCTTGATTTTGCAAAAGCAAAGCCATATTAGAACACGCATTTGCTAAACCCAATTTACAAGCTTTATCATAAAATTTATAAGCTTGATTTAAATCCTTACTCACACCCTTAGCACTCTCATGCATAAAAGCTAAAGAAAAACAAGCTTTAGAAATATCTTTTTCGCAAAGATTCTTAAAAATTTCATAAGCTTTATCAAATTTATTTGCCTCGTAAAGTTTTAAACCCTCTTCTAGCTCACTTAATGCAAATAATGAATTAAAAAATAAAAATAAAGCTAAAAATATTCTCATCAATCTTCCTTTATATTTTCTCTAACATTTAAAATCTGTGCTCTTCTTTTTTGAAGTTCTGCTTTTTTAAGATCTAAAAATTTATTTTTTTCTTGGATTAAATTTTGACTTTGTTCTAAGAAATTTTTTGCAATTTTTATCAGAATAGGCTTATTAATAAGCAAAGCTTCAAACTCATAAACATTTAATTCATTTAAAACTCTTTCATAAATTTCGCTTTTTTTAGGATAAAAAAGTACAAATTCAGAACTATCAAGCTCATAAAGAACACGGCTTTCATTGATTTTACGACTAAAAAATGCAAGGCTTAGTTTTGTAGCATTTTCATAATTTGTAAAAGCCTTAAGATTTAATTTTTCAAAAAATAAATCAAGCTCTAAAATACTTTTAAATAAAAGCTCTTTAAAATCTTTCAAAAAGTACTCATCGCTTGCATTACAAAAAGCTCTTAATTCACTAAAATTTTTATCACTTTGGAAAATGTGATCTTTTTGTATGTTTGAAAATTCTGCTTTAAAAAGCAAAATTTCTCTTTCAAGTATGTTTATAAAATCTTTTAATTTCATCTTGATTTCTTCAAAAGATTTATAAAGTTCATTTTTGATTTTTTTAAACTCTTTACTCATCACATCACTATTATAAAACATCGCCAAAAAAGCATCGTCGCTTGAAATATAAGGCGCTTTATAATCATATCTTGTGTATAAATCTTTCTTTAAAAATCCTTTGCTTTCTTTGTAAAAATAAGCATCTTTTTCCTTAACACTTGCAAAAATTTCACTAGAAATTCTTTCGCTAATGCTTTTAAGCTGTTCTAAAATCTGATGGTTTAAAATTTCAATCTCTTTTAAAAAATTTTCATACGCTAAAAGTAAATGCTTTTCATAACTTTGAAATTGATTTAATAAACGATCAAAAATACCTACAAAAAGTTGGTTTTCATCTTCTAAAATTTCGCATAAATTTAAAATTTTTCTTTTAACAAATTTTTCTTTTAAAGCTGTTGTATCTAGCTGAGTTAAAAAATCAAGCAAAGATTGAAAATTAGATTTTTCATAGCTTTGCTCATCTTTGGCTTCTTTGCAAGAAATAGCAATAAGCTCATTAAAATATTTTAAAAACACACTTTTTGCATAATTTAAAACATTATCTAGCTCTTCTGTGTTTAATTTATCTTTTTGATTTAATACACAAATGCTATTTTCTCCTAAAAGTTCTAAATTTGCTTTTATGGCATCTTCTTCACTTTTTTTACCCGCATTATCAATCAAACTTAACCAAATCGCCCCATGAATATTTTTAAGCTCATCAAGAGTTGTTAAAGTATCATTTTCATTTGCATTTAAACCTGGAGTATCTACAAGAGTGATTTTTTCAAGTAAAGGAATGGGTGCAAAAATATGCAAACTTTTTGCTTGTTTTACTTCATTTCTTTGATCCGTATAAAAGGCTAATTTTTCTATATTTGTGATAATATCACTTCCATCTTCAAATTCTACTCTTAAAAAATATTCTTTTGCATAGCGTAAAAAAGTAGGTTTAAAAGTAACAGGAACAACACCCGTAGGCAAACAATCACACCCTAAGATCAAATTTAGCAAACTTGATTTACCACTTGAAAACTGCCCTATAATAGCGATATTAACATTCTTATCCAAAGAAAACACAAGCTCTTTTAATTCATTTTCTAAAGCATAACTTGCGTGCATAAAAGGCTCGTTAAGTTCCTTGCAAAGCTCTTGAATACGCCCTTTAAAGCTATCATCAAAACTCACACTATAAGTATTTTCATAGGCTTTTATAAAATCATTTAAAAGATTAATCTGCATTTAAAAGCCCCATTTCAAGTTGTTTTAATTTTTCAATTTTTTCTAAATTTTCTTCAAAAGAATTTAAAATATTAATATCTTGATTTTTCAGACTCTGTAAAACTTTTTCAAGACTTTCTAATTTTGATTTTTGATTTTTTTCATAATGTTTTAATTTATCATTTAAAAACTCAAAAAATGCTTCATTGATATTTAAAGAGTTTAAAATTTCGCTCATTTTAAATTCTTTAAAAGTATCAAAAATAACCGTATCTAAATTCGTTTCAAGCTCATATAAATCTGATTTTAGATTGCTTAATTTTTCAATTTTCAATCTTAAAAGTGCAAATTTTTCGCTTTGAAAAATACTATCTATATTTTTTGAAATTCCATCTTTAAAACCTTCAAAACCATTATCAAAATCATCTTTTAAAAAATCATATTTTAAAGATAAATTTGTTTTAAGCTCCTCGATTTTTTTAATATTTTCAAATTTAATTTCTCTTAAAATATCATTAATTCCATCTTTTGTAGTAATATCAACTATATTTAAAATACGAGAAAGATTAAGCTTTTGTGCATTATTTTTCAGATATTTAAACTCATCTATCAAGCGTTCTTTTAATTTTTTAGCCAAAAGTAAAACAAGATTATCTATGCCACTATCTATATTTTTAAGTTTTGCAATGGAATTTGAAATTTCATCTTGTGCTTCTTTTAACAAGGTATTTTGCTTTTGAAGTTCAAGTAAAAGCTTTTGATTTTCTTCACTTACACCTTGTTTATTCTCCTTAATAAGACGATTTTGCATTTCATATTCGCTTAGAATATTTTTAAGCTCTAAATGTAATTCTTTTTTGTAAGCTCTTAAGGCAATCTTACTTTTTTCTCCTGCATAAAGCTCGTTAAAAAGATAGTTTTCAAATTCTTGCATACCACTTTTTTGCAAACTTTCCTTAGGCGCTAAACCCTTATAAAAATCACTTGCCATTTTAGCACTCACACATAAAAAATCAATCTTTTCCACCAAATTTTCATCTAAATCCACAAGTCTTGATTTTAAGCTTTCTTTGGTATAAACAATGACTTCTTCTAAATCCTTTTTGCTTAACAAATCCGCTTTAGTTAAAACAATTAAAAACTTACTCAGCCTTGAGTTTAAAAGACAATGCACCAAAAAGTCCGCATCCTTTTGAGTCAAGCTTTGAGAAGCATTCATTAAATGAATTAAAAAATCACTTTCTCTAAGATACTCATTTGTAACAATTTCTCTTTGAACTACAACATCATCAAGCCCTGGAGTATCAACTATAGAAATATTATTTTTTAAAAAATCTAAATGACTTTTAATTTCTATTTTTTTAATTAAAGCTGAAATTTTATTTTTAGCTGAACTGAAATTTTTAAGCTCACAAAGTGCGATATTTTGTATTAAAGGTTTATCTTTGATAAAATCCTCTATATTTACACTCTTATCCAGCTTGTCAATAAATTCTTTTAAATCTGCATTAAAGTGCGAACTTTCAAGTATATTTTGCCATTCTTTTTTATCCCAAAAATATATCCTTGCTTCTTCACTCTTACCATAGCTTAATACTGTTAAATTAGCTGTTTCAGGTATGTTTGAAACCCCTAAAAAATCTTCTTTTAAAAGAGCATTTAAAAGACTTGATTTTCCTGCATTCATCACGCCAGTGATGGCTATATTAAACTCTAAATTTTGAATTTTTTCCAAAGTTTTTTGAAGTCTTGATTTTAAATTTTCATCAAAACTTAGCTTTTGAAGCTCCAAATTAATGGCGTTTAATTCTTTAAAATCATTTTGAAATAAAGCTTTTTGATCTATACTTTGAACTTTTTCTTGTGAAATAAAATCAAATATTTCAGTATTTTTTGAAATTTTTTCTAAAATTTTTAGAGCCTTAAGCAAATCTTGCTTTGAAATAAAACCTGATTTAAAAAGATTTAAAATACAAATTTGAGCATTTTGTATACTAAAAATATCCACTCTTAAATCAATTTTTTTGCAAAGCTCTTGAAATTCTTTTAAGAGAAAATATCTTTCATAATTGTCTTTATTGACACTTAAAATAATCGCACACTCGGCCGTATCAAGTTTGCTTTTATTTTGAAATTTAGCATCAAAATTTAAAAATTGGAGTTCATTTTGCCAAATTTTTTGGAATAATTCTTTCATAATCTTCCCCTTAAAAAGGGGAAAGATTTATTTATTTCTTTGAGCCACAAGTTGTCTTCTCATATAAGCAATTTTACTTTGCAAAGGTAATTCTTTAGGGCAATTATCTTCACAAGCAAGCAATGACATACAACCAAAAACACCATCATCATCGCCCACTAATTCATAAAAATCTTCCACACTTCTATGGTCATGCGGATCTTGTAAATATCTAGCTGTTCTTAAAAGTCCTGTAGCAGCTATGAAATTTGGACGCATAAGTTTAGTTGCACAAGAAGCTACACAAATTCCACACTCTATACAACGATCAAGTTCAAAAGTTTCATCCGCAACCTCTGGCTCAATGCGTTCTTCAAGTTTAGAAATATCAGTTTCTTTTTCATTATGCACCCAGCTTTCAACACGCTTACACATGTCTTCAAACCACTCGCCTGTATTCACGCTTAAATCTTTAATATGTCTAAATGCAGGCATAGGCATAAGCTCTATCACTCCATCAGGATAATCTTTAGTTAAAGTTTTGCAAGCAAGTTTTGGCACTCCATTAATCATCATTGCACAAGATCCGCAAATCCCTGCACGACAAACAAAGTCAAAACTCAGATCCGCATCCATTTTTTCACGGATCAAAGTCAAACATACAAAAACTGTCATAAAAGGAGTTTCTTCAAGCTCATAAGTCACAAAATGTGGTTTAGAAATTTTGCTTAAAGGATTATATTTAAATGCCTTTATTGTCAATTTTCTACTCATAATCAACTCCTATTCTTTGGTTTGGTGCTTTATATTTAGCTTGCAATTCATAAGGCATTAAAGCATTTTGAATTTCATAACGACCTTTGCCTTCAGCTTCCATTTTTTCACGGATAGCATCCACTTCAGCTTGGCGTTTTTCACTTAAAGGATTTTCTATAATATTTCCTTTAGCTCCATATCCACGGAATGCTGGTGGAATTTCCATTTTCATAATATCAAGCTCTTCGTATTCTATGCGCGGTAAGGTTTCGCCTTCTACCCAAAAAGTATTGGTTCTTTTCATCCAATTTAAATCATCTCTTTTTGGATAATCTTCTCTATAATGCGCCCCACGACTTTCTGTTCTTAAAAGCGCTCCATAAGCTACACAAAGTGCTATTTTTAACATTCTTGGCACTCTATACGCTTCTTCAAGCTCTGGATTTGCACAATCAAGTTCTTTACAATGTACTTTAACGTCTTGAGAATCTTTATAAAGTTTTTCAAGTTCATCTACTGCTTCTTTCAAACCTTCACCTGTTCTAAAGATGGCCACCTTATCCCACATGATTTCTTTCATTCTGTTTTTGATTTCAAAAACATTATATTTACCTTCTTTATCTACTAAAGATTTTAAATATTGATACTCTTTAGTTAAGAAGTCTTTTACTACATTTGTGTCAATTACTTCACCATTATTTTTACAATAATCTGCAAAATAATCTCCCACTATCATACCTGCTACAACAGTTTCAGCACATGAATTTCCACCTAAACGATTAAATCCGTGCATATCCCAGCAAGCTGCTTCTCCACAAGCAAAAAGTCCGTTTAACCATTGACTTTCACCTGTTGGTTTAGTTCTAATTCCACCCATAGAATAATGCTGCATTGGAAGAACTGGCGCCCAACCTTTTGGACCTTCATCTGCTGGATCAATACCATTGAAAGTTTTGCAAATATCTTGTACATCACGGAGATTTTTTTCCACATGAGCACGACCCAATATAGAAATATCAAGCCATAAATGATCCCCATAAGGGCTTTTTACACCTTTGCCTTTACGAATATGTTCCATCATTCTACGACTTACCACATCACGACTTGCAAGTTCTTTTTTCTCTGGTTCATAATCAGGCATAAAACGATATCCATCCACGTCACGTAAAATTCCACCATCACCACGACAACCTTCAGTAAGCAAAATACCGCTTGGTACAATAGGAGTTGGATGAAATTGCACTGCTTCCATATTTGAAAGTCTGCAAAGCCCTGTTTCAAGAGCAATGGCTGCGCCCGTTCCTTCACAAATTACTGCATTTGTAGTTTGCTTATAAATTCTACCATAGCCCCCTGTTGCTATCATGGTTCCTCTTGCAATATAAGCAATAAGTTGTCCATTAGTTAAATCTCTAGCGATCACACCTAAGCATTTTTTACCATCATGGATAATTCTTACTGCTTCCATTCTATCAATAATTTTTACTTGATGTTTAATAGCTTCATTTGCTACACCATAAAGCATACAATGCCCTGTTGCATCTGCGATATAGCAAGTTCTCCATTTTTTAGTTCCACCAAAATCTCTAGCATTAATAAGCCCGTGCGCTTCTTCTTTTTCTTCAATCACAGTTTTTTGTGCATTGATTACAACAGTTCTTGGACCTTTGGTAACTCTAGTCCAAGGCACACCCCAAGCCGCAAGCTCACGCACTGCTTTTGGCGCAGTTTGAGCAAACATTCTTGCTACTTCTTGATCACAGCCCCAATCACTTCCTTTTACTGTATCTGCAAAGTGAAGATCTTCATTATCACCCTCACCTTTTGCCCCATTTGCTAAACTTGCCTGCATACCTCCTTGCACCGCTGCAGAGTGAGAACGCTTCACTGGACAAATACTTAAAAGTGTTACACTTTGGCCACTCTTTGCTACTTCAATAGCCGCTCTAAGACCTGCTAATCCTCCGCCTATTACTAAAGCATCACTATATTGTATATTCATAATTTGCTCCATTGTAGTTTTTTATCATCGCAGTAGTTTGGGTTTGATTTTGGTAGTTTTCATAACCTATCTTTATAAATGCTGCAAGACTTAACACACCTAAAACTAGGAAGAAAATACTGATTATCCATTTAGCAGTTTTAAGCTTTTTACGACTTTCTTTTACATTTTTTCCTTCAAACCAACCCCATTTAACACAAAGTCTATAAAGCCCTATACTTCCATGAAGCTCAACACACACTAAAAGAACAGCATAAAAAAGCCACATAAAATGACTTACAACCCTATCTCCTGACATATCACCACTAATTTTATCTGCATTGGTTACAATAAAAATAAGATGAGCAGAACCTAAGAAAAACATAATAAAACCTGTAAAAGCTTGAACCCACCATAACGAAGTATCGCTGTGATTCATTTTTTTACTGTGTGTTCTTAGTATTTGATACTGACGGTAATTAATAGGAAATTTTCTCATTGCAAGTAAAGCATGAACGAAAAAAACCACTAAAACACAGGCAGCCAAAAATGAAGTAAGATAACTCATAACAGGATTATCGTAAACAAATTTTAATTCTAAAAAATGTACCACAGAATTAAAAAAATCCTCACTGACTAAAATTGTAGAAACAAAAAGCATATGCACCCACATAAAAAGACCTAAAAAAAGCCCTGAGGCGCTTTGGATAAAGTCTAATTTCGCAGGCATTTTACTTTTTTTGCCCTCAATGCTCTTACCCAAATAACCTTCGATAAGCTCACGCATCTTTACTCCTTTGTAAAAAGAAATTAAAAAATCCATTTCATTATATTACAAAAGTCTTTAAGATAGATTAAATATTTACTTTTTTAAACTTTATACAAATATAAACTAACAAAGCTGTTATAAACATTATAAAACTTAAAATTTGTCCCATACTCATACCCCATAAAACAAAACCCATACCAAAATCAGGCTCGCGATAAAATTCACATATAAATCTTGCCAATGAATAAGCACCAGCATAAACAAGAATCAATTCCCCTTGAAAACTTTGCTTAAATCTTGCTAAATAAACTATAATAAAAACAACAATACCTTCTAAAAATGCTTCATAAAGTTGCGATGGATGACGCAATACTCCATCAACATAAATTCCCCAAGGCACATTTGTAATGCGACCAAAAAGCTCTTGATTTAAAAAATTTCCTATACGACCAAAAACATAAGCCAATGGAACACTTAAAGCAACCAAATCAAGAAAAATCCAAGGATTTGTTTTATATTTTTTACAAAACAATAAAGTAGCTATCAAAAATCCTATAATTGCTCCATGATAACTCATACCTCGAATACCTACAAATTCACCATTAATATAAGGATTAAAAATTTGCCAAGGATGAGTAATATAATACATAGTATTTGCATCATAAATCAAAATATATCCAAGCCTTGCACCTAAAATAACCCCTATTTCAACCCATATAAAATAACTATCCAAATGTTTTTCATTAATGTCTAGTTGAAATTTTCTTACAAAAAATTTAGCCAAAAGCAAAGCCAAAAGCAAAGCTATAACATACATAATGCCATACCAATGCACCTTTAAACCAAAGATGCTAAAAGCTATAACATTAAAATTTGAATAAATATGCTGCCAAAATTCCATATATCTTTCCTAATTTTCTTTTATAAAAATATAACAAAAAAACTTTAACTTGCTATAATTAACACAAACACATTAAATAAAGGTAAAAAATGAAAAAATATATTTTACTTGCTAGTAGTATGTTAATTTTAGCAGCTTGTGGGGGTACAAGTAGTAATTTTGTCAATGTTTCTATGCCAAATTTTAAACCCCAAGTTCCAACAAAGGTTGAACCTATTGATTCTGGAGTAAGCATTGCTCTTGAGCCTATTAATATAGAACAAAATAACAATTATTCTGATTATTTTGAAAATTCAGTGCTTAAAATTCGCATAGAAAAAGAAATTGATCTTTTAAAACAAAATTTAGAAGAGCAGATCAAAACCATCGCTCAACTAAAAGGCTATAAAATAGTTACTACTAATCCAGACTACACTCTTAAAAGTTCAATCAGTATTTATACAGAAGAAAAAAATGCACAAAAAACAAGCAATTTTATGAGTGGAGATTATGTAAAATCCAATTTAGGTATAAATTTTAAAGGTAAAATAGATTTTATAGATGCACACAATCCACAAAATTCAACCAATCTTTCAAGCAGCACCAAACTGGATTCTTTAGTTGCGCTTAACTATCCTATTAAAAATGATGATGGGGTTAATATGTTTAAAACTACTATCTCCACCGTACCAACTCAACTCAATAAAGGTTTGGAGCAACCTGCTTTTGAAATTGATAAAAGTTTTTTAGCTTTTTATAAAAATACATTAAATACACTTTATAACAATCTTCCAAAAGCAACAGACATAGGCAAAACTATACCTAATACAAACAGTAGTTTTAATAGTTTCGATGGCGATGCTACCTTTGAAGAAAGCTTACCTCAAACAAATTTTAATCAAAATAATACAATTGAAAACACACCTACGCAAAATATTCTTACAAATCCATCTTCAACAAATCAAAATAATCAAAGTAAAAATCAAGATGGGGTAGAAATATTTGAATGATAAAACTTGTGAGAAAATTAAATTTTCTCATACAAAAAAATAACTATCATTCTACTTTAAAATCAATGCTTGTTGCATTGCATTTTTTATCATCTCTCTTTTATCTTGTATTTCAAAAAAAAGCTCAAAAGCAAAAACCCCTTGCCATAAAAGCATATCAAGTCCATCTTTAATTTTTAAATGATGCTCTTTACACAATCTATAAAAAGGTGTTTCTCTGCCATAAATTACCTCAAAAGCAAATTTAGCTTTAGGTAAAATTCTATCTAAAAGCTCCCTATCGCAAGGTAAATTTTCATCTTTTAATCCAGCAGAAGTTGAATTTATAACCAAATCAAAATCAAAATCTTGCAAGTCTTTATAAAGATAAGTTCGATAAGCTAAAAAATCTTTAAATCTTTCTTTGCTGCGATTAGCTATATACACTTCTATGCCTTTTTGTTTTAATGTATAAGCAAGTGCCAAAGCTGTACCTCCAGCACCTAAAATCAAAGCTTTTTTTATATTATCAAAATCCTTAATAGCTTCTAAAAAACCTAAAGCATCAGTATTATAAGCGTAAATTTTGTCTTCTTTTAAGCATAAAGTATTTGCAGAGCCAATATTTCTAGCAAAATCATCCTTCACATCAGCAATATCTAAAGCTTTTTCCTTAAAAGGCAAAGTAATATTAGCTCCACTAAGTCCTAATTTAAAAAAATCTTCTCTTAAACAGTTAGCATTTCTTAAATGATAGCGTGTATAAATACTATCAAGCCCTAAGGCTTTAATAGCATTATTATGCATTCTAGGCGATTTAGAGTGAGAAATAGGATCGCCTATAACTGCTAAAAATTTCATTTTAAAGTAAAAGAAAAAGCATCTTTTGCAATATCCTTACGGATTTTAGCAAGTTCTACTGCAATATTTGCCTTTTCAAATGGTCCTATTAAAACCTTAGTAATTTCTTTACCTCCAACTGTAGTTTTATAAAGTTTATAATCATAACCTTTTTGTTTTACAGAAGCAAGTTCTTTTGATTTTTGATCCAAATTACTTACTGAGAAAATTTGCACATAAATACCCGATGCTAAACCACTTGGATGTACAGGTTTAGCATCAACATTTTTAAATAAATCATTTGCATTTTGTTCTTTTTTAGGAGTTTGTTTTGTGCTTTCTTTTTCTTTTTTTACAGCTGTTTGTTTTTTTACTTCTTCTTTAGGTTTTGCAGTTTGTTTTACTTCTTGTTTGGGAGCACTTGCTTGCGGAGTGGTATTTTCTGAAGTAGTTGCTGTTGGTTCTGCTGGAACTTCTTGATCAGGCATAGCAAAATTTGTAGTATCATTGTTATTTGAACTAGAGGTTGTTGTATTTTGAGTTGTATTTTGTTCATCTTGAAATTGTTTTCTTAATGCCTCAAATTGATCTTCTGCTGAAGTATTATCTGTAATTGGCATACTTTCAAAAGAAGTATCATTGTTATTGTCTTGAGTTGCTATAGGTTCACTTGGTAATACACTTTGATTTTGCGTATTTTCATCACCACTACCATTAATAAGTTTCATAACTATCATGATAGCTAAAAACAAAATAACTAAAGCAATAACTCGTAAAAGAATTTTTTTTACTTTTTCACTTTTATTACTTTTTTCTAAAATAATATCATCAAATTCATTTTTTTGATTTTCCATAATTTGTCCTTTCTTACATGTGCTTAGACCAAGAACTTCCTCGTTCTTTTTGATAAACCTCATAAGGCAATATTAAAATATTAAATTCTCTAGGTACATCCATACTAGGAAACACCTTCCATTCTACTGGCATTTTACTTGCAAACATCATTGAAAGTTTAGACGCTAAAGAATAACCTTCGTTTAACGCCGTGTGTCCTTTGTGAATATAAAGATGTAAATGTCCTGGAGTTTTAGTCTTATAGGCTGTGAAATTTATAAAACCTTCTTCTCTTAAAATAAGTTGTGCACGGTGATAAAATCTTTCAGCATTAAAACCATTATAATCAAAGACAATATTTTCTACTTTATTATCTTTTGTTATTAAATCATGAGCGACAACAATTTTTTTAGCAGCGTGTTCTCTCATGACATTTAAATTTAAAGGAGCATCAACTCTTTCAAATTTATCAAAAAATAAGCGACCTCTATGTGTAGTTTTATTTACAATTTTATCGCGTCTTATATAATAATGATCGCCAATTATTTTAATTAGCGACATATCCATTGGTGAAATCAAAACATAGCCCTTTCATAAATAATAAAATTACTTGCAAGTTTTTTTAATTCTTGTTTAATATTCTCTTGTAATTTTTCATTATTAATATCATCTAAAATATCTGCAATATAATTTGACACAGTTTCCATTTCTTTTTCTTTAAAACCTCTGGCAGTAAGGGCTGGAGTTCCGAGTCTTAATCCACTTGTGATAAAAGGACTTCTAATCTCTCCTGGAACGGTATTTTTATTTGCAGTAATACCTGCATTTCCAAGAGCTAAATCTGCATCTTTTCCACTAAATTCACGATCTAAAAAACTCATTAAAACAAGGTGATTATCTGTTCCATCGCTAACAAGTTTAAATTTTCTATCCATTAAAACATTAGCTAAAACCTGAGCATTGGTTCTTACTTGTTTTGCATAAACTTTCCACTCATCGCTAAGATTAAATTTAAATCCTACTGCTTTTGCAGCAATTACATGCATCAAAGGACCACCTTGAATACCTGGAAAAATCGCAGAATTAATTTTTTTAGCAAGCTCTTCATCATTTGCCATAATAATACCACCTCTTGGACCACGCAAAGTTTTATGTGTAGTTGAGCTCACTACATGAGCGTGCGGAAAAGGACTTGGATGTTCGCCTGCTACAACAAGGCCTGCAATATGAGCTATGTCAGCAAAAAGATAAGCACCTATTTCATCGGCAATTTCTCTAAATTTAGCAAAATCAATCACTCTTGCATAAGCACTAGCTCCACAAACTATAAGTTTTGGCTTTTCTTTTTTAGCAATTTCTCTTACTTTTTCATAATCAATTCTTCCATCAAGTTCTACACCGTAAAAACAACTTTCGTACATTTTACCTGAAGAACTTACTTTTGCGCCATGAGTTAAATGTCCACCATGACTTAAATCCATTCCTAAAATTTTATCACCTGGATTAATCAAAGCCGCATAAACACCTTGATTAGCTTGAGAACCCGAATTAGGCTGAACATTAGCAAATTTACAATTAAAAAGTTTTTTACATCTTTCAATGGCTAGAGTTTCAATCTCATCAACAAATTCACAACCACCATAATATCTTTTACCCGGATAACCTTCTGCGTATTTGTTCGTCAAGATACTTCCCATAACTTCCATTACTTCAGGTAAAGTGAAATTTTCACTCGCTATCATTTCAAGACCTTCGCATTGACGCTCTAACTCTTTGTTTGTTAAATCAAAAATTTCTTTATCAAACATTTCTAAACTCATTCTTTCTCCTTTAGTTCTGATTTTAATGGACGCATTGCAGGAAACAATATCACATCACGAATGGATTTTTTATTTGTCAAAAGCATAACAAGTCTATCTATACCTATGCCCTGCCCTGCCGTTGGAGGCATTCCATAACCCAAAGCATTTACAAAATCTTCATCCATTTCACAAGCCTCTTCATCGCCTGCATTTTTAGCTTCAATTTGTTTTAAAAATCTCTCATATTGATCAAGAGGATCATTAAGCTCATTAAAACCATTTGCCAATTCTCTTCCGCAAATAAACAACTCAAATCTCTCAGCAATCTGAGAATCCTCATCGCTACGTCTTGATAAAGGACTTATGGAAATAGGAAAATCAATCACAAAAGTAGGATTGATCAATTTTTCTTCCACATAATTGTCAAAAAGTTCAGCTTGCAAATGTCCAAGTTCAAGCTTTTCATTCGCTTCAAAACCATCTGCTTTTAATTTAGTAAGAATTTTTTCCTTATCTTCGATTAAATCCCTATCTAAACCACCATACTTACAAAGTGCGTCTTTATAGGTTATTCTTTCAAAAGGTTTGGAAAAATTTATCATTTTTCCATCAAATTCTATTGTTTTTCCTAAATTAAGTTTATCCAAAAGTAAAGCAAAAAGTTCTTCGGTTAAATCCATTAAATCTTTATAATTATGATAGGCCCAATAAAATTCTATAGTTGTAAATTCGGGATTATGAGTTAAATCCATACCTTCGTTTCTAAAACAACGATTGATTTCAAAAACCGCCTCAAAACCACCTACTATAAGTCTTTTAAGATAAAGTTCTGGAGCAATTCTTAAAAATCTTTCTACGCCTAAAGAATTATGAAAAGTTACAAAAGGCTTAGCGTTTGCTCCACCTGCAATCGGATGCATCATAGGAGTTTCTACTTCTAAAAAGCCTTTATTTTCAAAAAAATGACGGATTAAACTCACCACTTTAGAACGCACTAAAAAATCTTTTCTAACTTCGACATTCATTATCATATCAACATAACGTTTACGATATCTTTGCTCAATATCTGTTAATCCATGATATTTTTCAGGTAAAGGAACAATAGCTTTTGTAGCGAGTTTTACTTCGCTTGCATGCAAACTAAATTCACCTGTTTTAGTTACAAAAGGAAAACCTTTAACCAAAACAATATCACCCACCTCTAAATTCTTTTTTAAAATCGTATAAAGCTCTTCGCCTACGCTATCTTTACTAAAATAAATTTGTAAATTTGTATCCTCATCTTCAATGTTTGCAAAAATTGATTTCCCAGCTATACGCAAAAGTTTCAAACGTCCTGCAACAACAGCATTGACACTTTCATCTCTTTTTTCAACTTGCTCTAAAATATAAGAAAATTTATCCTTAAAAGTCTTTAAAGACATTTCCTTTTCTAAAAAATGAGGATAAGGATTAATCCCTAATTTTTTTAACTCTTTAGCTTTTTCTATTCTTTGCTGCTCTAAAATATTATCAAACATTTATATTTTTACCTTTGCTTTTTGATTATTACAATCACCACAAACACCATAAAGCTGCATCAAATGCCCTGTAAGTTTAAAACCATGTTCTTTTGCAATCAAGGCTTGCTGTCTTTCTATAATAGGATTTTCAAACTCTATAATTTTTCCGCAATTTTTACATATCATATGATCATGGTGAGGTTTATTAGCAAGCTCATATTTTTTACCTGCTGAACCAAAAGAAATGGAAGTTACCATTTCTGCTTCTTCAAGTAAATTTAAAGTACGATAAACAGTTGCAATTCCTACATTTAAATCAGGTTCAGCTTGTTTGATTTCCATATATAAACTTTCGGGTGTGTAATGAGTATCACTGTGATAAAGAGTTTTTAAAAGTACTTCTCTTTGCTTGGTATATTTAAGTCCGCCTTGTCTTAATATTTTTTTAAATCTCTCAAGTAAAACATCATATTCCACATTTTCTATCAGCATATCACTCCCCTTTTTGAGTATTGTTTAAATCACTTACAATATCTTGCAACTTTTCACTAGCATGATCTAGACTATTTTCTGTTAAAGGTTGATTCATAATAAAAGATCCCGTTTCTTTAAGTAAATTTAAAGTATAGCTATTTTTAGCAAAATTATCTAATTTATCATTTAAAAAATCAATTCTTGCCACACAAAAAACTAAAATTGCAAAAATTAAAAAGATTTTTGCTCCACCAAATATAAAGCCACCAATACGATCTAAAAAACCTAGGCCACTTAATTTAATCAACCTAGAAAGAAAATTACCCACCAATAAACAAACTATCCAAAAAATAATTAATATGGCTAAAAATCCAGCAAATCCAGCTAAGCTTTGATTTTCTATCTTATAAAAAGTACTTTGTATAAATTCAGCTGCTTGAGTTGCATATTTTGAAGCAATAAAAACACCACCAATAATACCCAAAAGTCCAAAAATTTCTTTTATCAAACCATTGATAATACCCTTAAGCCCTAAAAGCAAGGTAAATCCTAAAATAAAAGCATCAAACCAATAAAAATTCATTTCAATCACTCTCTGATTTTTTTTGTTTTAAATTTATTCTACAAATAAGCACTAAATGCTAAGTTAATCATTCTATGATTTTAGGAACAACAAAAAAATGTTCTTGTTTTTTTGGAGCACAATCTAAAACCTCATCAATAACATTGCTATTTCTTATCTCATCAATCCTCAAAGGAGCTCCACCTTTTATAGTACTCACAGTAATCTCTTGGGAATCTAAATCAAGTTCGTTTAATTTTTCAACAAAATTCACAATTTCACTTAACTGTGCAATAGTTTCATTTCTGTTTTTTGTTATTTGTAAAGCACTTAATTTTTCAAGCTTGCTTAATAATTTCTCATCTATTTGCATTTCTTAAACCTTAATAAAAAAGTTAAAATTTTGAAAATTATATCATAAAAAGCTTTAAATTGTTTAGGATATTTTGCAATTTATATGATACAATATCATAATTTTTCTATACAAAAATAAAAATATTTTTTCAAGGATAAATTTTGGGACTAAAAGATAATTTAAAAGCTGTTAAAAATGAACTTAACACAGAAGAACGATTTATAGAAAATTTTATCAAAGGAGAGAGATTTATACGCAAGTATAAATTTTATATATCTGCTGTTGTGATAATTTTAGTTGCTTGGTTTGCTGGAAATTTTATAATCTCAAAAATAAACGATTATAAAACAAAAGAAGCAAATGAAATTTATGCCAATCTAATACAAGATCCTAGCAATAAAAATCTTTTAGAACAACTTAAAAATAAAAATACTAATCTTTACACTATCTTTTTGCTAAAAGAAAATATTAATGATCTTAATAATACAGCCTTTCAAAATGAACTAAAACAAATTTATAATAATGCTCAAACAAACACTTTACTTAAAAATATTATTGCATTATCTTTAGGAGATAAATCAATATTTTTAAAAAATTATGATAAATTATTAGAAGCTTACAAACTTTTAGAGCAAAATAAAATCGAAGAAGCTAATGTTTTACTTTCTCGGATAAAAGAAAATTCAAGTTTAAATCAAATAGCTAAAAACCTCAAACATTATCAAGGCATTACACAATGAAAAAAATATTTTTAACACTATTTTGTTTAATATTTCTATGTGCTTGTGGCACCAAAAGACAATATTTTGAACCAAAACAAACCGATGGAGATTTAAGTCATAATAGCAATTTAAAAAGTAAAATCGTTGATTGGAATCTAGTTTCTGCAAAACTTAGCAATAATACAGCTATCTTAAAAAATAATATCTCCATAGACAAGTTTAAACTTCCTAAAAATTATATGCTTCTAGCTTATCAAGATGGGGAATATTTTACTGCAGATAATAATGGAAATTTAAAAATTTTTGACAATTCTTATAATGAAATTTATAATTTTCAATTTGACGCTAGTGTTGTAGGAGTAGCTTCTAATGGAGATGATTTAGCCCTTGTACTTGCAAACAATACTATAGTTCTTGCAAATCGTTCTTTGGGTATTAAATTTAGTCAAACCCTAACCTCAGCTCCAGCTCAAGACAGTCGTACCGCTAATCCTATATTTTTAGACAATATCATCGTATATCCAACGCTAGATGGCAAAATTTTAATTCTTTCAAGAAACAATCTTCAAGTCATTAAAGATGTGGTTATTTCAGCAGAAAATTTTTTCAACAATGTAATCCATCTAAGTGTAATCGGAGATAAACTTATAGCAGCAACAGCTAAAAAAATCATTGTTGTAAGCCCTGCTAGAACTCTTTATCTTGACGCTGACATAAAAGATGTTGCACTTAGTGATGATGGTATTTTTATACTAGAAAAAGATGGCACTATTATTAAAACTGATTATAACTTAAGAAAAATTGCAGAAAAAAAATTTGAATTTGCTATTTTTGTAAAAAGCAATATATACAATAATTATTTATACATTTTTGAAAAAACAGGCTATCTTATCAAAATGAATCTAAATTTAGATAATACACAAGTATTTAAACTTTCAGAAGCTGTTGATAAAATTTCTTTCATGGGGAATGGTAAATTTTACTACGGAGATAAAATTTTAGATTTGCTATGATAAAAATTTTAGAACAAACAATAAAGTCTTTAAAATTAAATTTAAAGCCCTATGACTTAAGTATGTTGACTAGAAAAAAAAGTTATATTTGTGCTAAAGATCAAAATAACATTCTTTTTATGTATACAGGAAAAACAAAATTTTTAATGAAAGATGCCTTATTTTTAGAAAATCTAGCACAGCAAATTAACATAAATAACAAATATTTTTTTAGTATGGCTTCTCTTTGCTCTAAAGCAAAAAATCATCTAGAAATGAAAGGATTTAATATCTATGTTGCTCTGTGATATTGGGAATTCAAATGCTAATTTCCTAGATGATAACAAATATTTTACTCTTAGTATAGATCAGTTTTTAGAATTTAAAAATGAACAAAAAATTTTTTATATCAATGTCAATGAACATCTCAAAGAACATTTAAAAAATCAAAAAAAATTTATCAATCTTGAACCTTATTTTTTATTTGATACAATTTATCAAGGATTAGGAATCGATCGCATAGCAGCTTGTTATACTATTGAAGATGGAGTTGTTGTAGATGCAGGTAGTGCTATTACAATTGATATTATTTCTAATTCTATACATCTTGGTGGTTTTATCTTGCCAGGTATTGCAAATTATAAAAAAATTTATAGCCATATTTCACCACGATTAAAAAGTGAATTTAACACTCAAGTTAGTCTTGATGCATTCCCACAAAAAACCATGGATGCTTTAAGTTATGGTGTTTTTAAAGGAATTTACCTACTGATAAAAGATACCGCTCAAAATAAAAAGCTTTATTTCACTGGTGGAGATGGGCAATTTTTAGCAAATTATTTCGATCACGCAATTTATGATAAACTTTTAATCTTTCGAGGAATGAAAAAGATTATAAAAGAAAATCCCAATTTACTTTATTAAAAATGTTACAAAAATTCTCATTGATATCAAACCTTAATGAAATTTAACTTTTTGTAAAACAAATTCAATTAAACTTCTATTTAGAAAAAAGTTTATTAAAATAAAAAAAGGAAAAACAATGAGCCAACAAGAATTTGATGTGCTTGTCATCGGAGCTGGAATTTCAGGAGCAGCATTATTTTACGAGCTTGCAAGATATACAAATATTAAAAATATTGCTTTGATAGAAAAATATAATACAGCTGCAACATTAAATTCTAAGGGAACGAGTAATTCTCAAACCATTCATTGTGGAGATATTGAAACCAATTATACTTTAGAAAAAGCGCGAAAAGTAAAAAGAACAGCTGATATGATAGTTAAATATGGACTCATGCAAAATGCGCAAAATAATTTCATGTTTTCTCATCAAAAAATGGCTCTAGCTGTTGGAGATATAGAATGTGATTATATGAAAAAACGCTATGAAGAATTTAAAGAACTTTATCCTTATATAAAATTTTTCGATAAAGCAAAAATCAAACAAATTGAACCCAAGGTTGTTTTAGGAGAAGATTGCAATCAAGATAGACCTGAAAATATCTGCGCCATGGGTGTTGAAAGCGGCGAGGTTTTTACAACTGTAGATTTTGGGAAAATGAGTATAAATCTAATAGAACAAGCCCAAAAACAAAATAAAAATACTTTCGTTGCCTTTAATCAAGAAATTATTCACATAGAAAAAAAGGATGATATTTTTATATTAAAAACCTCAAATCATCAAGAATACCATGCCAAAAGCGTAGTTGTCAATGCTGGAGCGCACTCTTTATATTTAGCACATAAAATGAACTTAGGTATGGATAAGTCTTGTTGGCCTGTTGCAGGAAGTTTTTATTTAACCAAACAAAAACTTTTAAATGGCAAGGTTTATATGGTGCAAAATCCTAAACTTCCATTTGCAGCTCTTCATGGAGATCCTGATTTACTTGCTAATATGAACACTCGCTTTGGACCTACTGCACTTGTTATTCCAAAACTAGAACGTTATCATGGTCTAAAATCAGTTCCAGAATTTTTTGAAGCACTAAAACTTGATAAAACTGTTTTAAAAGTAACTTTTAATATGTTTAAAGATGCAACAATTAGAAATTACATCTTTTATAATTATCTTTTTGAACTACCTTTTATTGATAAAAGCTTATTTGTTAAAGATGCCAAAAAAATAGTCCCAAGTCTTAAAGCAAGCGATATTTATTATGCAAAAGGTTTTGGAGGCGTAAGACCACAAGTTATTGATAAAACTAAAGGAGAATTAATGCTAGGTGAAGCAAGCATCACAGAAACCCCTGGTATTATTTTCAATATGACTCCAAGTCCTGGAGCAACAAGTTGTCTAGGAAATGCTGAAAGAGATGCAAAGCTTGTATGTAATTACCTAGGAATGGAATTTAACGAAGATAAATTTTCTTCAGAATTATTGTAATCATTTTGTTTCTATTTTTAGCTACAATAATTTCAAAAGGAGTTTACCATGCTTAAAAAAACAAAAATTGTAGCCACAGTAGGTCCAGCAAGTGAAAAGGAAGAAATTCTACGCCAAATGATTATCAATGGTGTAAATGTTTTCCGTTTAAACTTTTCTCATGGAACACATGAGTATCATAAAAAAAACTTAGATACCATAAGAAGAGTAGCTAAAGAATTGCATACTCGTATTGGAATTTTACAAGACATTAGTGGTCCTAAAATTCGTACAGGTGAACTTAAAGAACCATTTGAATTAAAAAAGGGTGATAGACTTGATTTTTATCGTGAAACAATTTTAGGGGAGAAGATTGCTCAAAATCATTATAAAATCAGTATCAATCAAAAATCCATTTTAGATATGTTAAAAATTGATGAATATATTTATCTGTATGATGGATCAATTCGTGCTAAAGTACTAAATATAGATAATCAAAAAATTGAAACCATTATAGAAAATGATGGTTTTTTAAACTCAAATAAAGGTATTAATTTTCCGAATACTAAAATCAATATTGATGTTATTACACAAAAAGATAAAAATGATTTACTTTGGGGTATAAAAAATGAAGTAGATTTTTTAGCAATATCTTTCGTGCAAAATGCGCACGATATTGATGAAGTTCGTGAAATTTTAGCACAAAATAACGCAAAAATATCTATTTTTGCAAAAATTGAAAAATTTGATGCAGTAGAAAATATTGATGAGATTATTAAATCTAGCGATGGTATAATGGTTGCAAGAGGAGACTTAGGTATTGAAGTACCTTATTATAAAGTTCCTAATATCCAAAAAGAAATTATACAAAAAGCAAACAATGCCTCTAAGCCTGTTATTACTGCGACTCAGATGCTTTTTTCATTAGCCAAAAGCAAAACCGCCACAAGAGCTGAAATTTCAGATGTTGCAAATGCTGTTTTAGATGGAACAGATGCAGTAATGCTAAGTGAAGAAAGCGCCGTTGGTATAGATCCTGCAAACGCTGTTGATATAATGTGCCAAACTATAATAGAAACAGAAAAACGCTATCCATATAACAAATTTAATGATTTTAATGATTTAGACAATACAGATAAAATCATGCGTTCTTCAGCTCATCTTGCAACAGATCTTAACTCTGATGCTATTTTTTCTTTAACAAGTAGCGGAAAATCTGCTATTAAGATTGCAAGATATCGCCCAAATATAGAAATCATAGCAGTAGGGCATTCTGAAAAAACCTTAAACTCTTTAAGTATAGTTTGGGGAGTTAATCCTGCGATTTTGGTTAACAAGAGTAATGAACTTACAGAATTATTAAAAGACTCTGTAAGATCAAGTGTTGAAAAAGGTTTTATGGATGAAGACAAATGCTATCTTCTAACTGCAGGCTTTCCAACAGGAGTAGAAGGTACTAGCAATCTTATCCGCATTCTCAATAAAGAGCAAATTGCTTATTATCTACAATAAAACATTAAATTCCTTTGAAAATAAGGAATTTAATGTTCTTATAAATTTTTTAAGTCAAAAGTCGATATAAATTAAAGCCTCACACAAAGGAGCAAATATGCAAGTGAATACTTTTTCAAATATCGCTAGCATGGCACAAACACAAGTTAGCAATAAGAAGGCAGATGATGCTAAGGAAAACACAAAAGACAAAAATGTTCAAAGTGCTAATTCTAGCAAGGATGTAGATAAAAATACCCTTGAAAAATTAAATGCACTTGGTGGAAAGGGCATTACACAAATTTACCTAGTTCAATTTCAACAGCAAACAATGAATGCTGTAATAGGTTCGAGCAATGCCCAAACTGGACTAGATAGTCTTTTAAATGGTGCCAATTTAGATACTGCGAAATCTATACTTACAAATATTGATTTTGCATCCTTAGGCTACAGTGGCAAAAATCCACTTGATATGAATACAGATGAACTTCAACAACTTGTAAGTGAAAATGGTTTTTTTGGAGTGGAAAATACAGCCAATCGCATCGCGGATTTTGTTATTAAAGGCGGTGGCGACGATGTTGAAAAATTGAAAAAAGGTCTTGAAGGTATGAAAAAAGGATTTGAGCAAGCAGAAAAAATGTGGGGCGGAGAACTTCCTCAAATCAGTCAAAATACAATAGATGCGGCACTTAAAAAAGTTAGCGATCGCATTGATGAACTAGGCGGAAAAACTCTAGATCTTCAAGCTTAACTAAAAATGCTTAGAAATTTCTAAGCATTTTTAGTTGTTATTAATATCAAAAGTAAAAAATTCACTCTTAAAATTATTAGGTAAAGTTTTATACTGAGATATCGCAGCTTCATAGTTCTTTACTTCTTGATACAACATACCAAGAGCTGCTTTACTCTCTTTGTTATTTTTATCTGTAAGTTTAGAAAGCTGCAAAAGCGCTATAGCTGAATTTGGATTATTTGCACCTACGGCTGCTACGGCTGCTAAAAATAAAGTTTTAGTATCTTTAGCTCCATAATCATCAATCAAAGAATTATAAAGCGCATAAGCCTCCTCGTATTGCTGTGCAAAAATATCCAAATAAGCTAAAGTTTGTAAAATACCCTCATCTTTTGCTCCTGAAACATTAATCAACTCTTTAAATTTCTGTCTTTCTAAATTTAAAAGCCCTGCAATATGCATTAAATTAACATAAAATTCCCTAGCTATATTTGGCCCACCAAAAACACTACGATAATCAAGTTTTAAATTTTTAAAATGAATTTGAGCATTTTGAGCATATTCTTTAATATTTAAATTTGAATTTAAAGAATTAAAATACAAAATATTTGTCAAAATATCTTCAGGCAACTCTGAACGCAATTTAGCAATTTTCACATCTACTTGATTATTAAGGTTATTATTTTTAGCAACAATAGCTTCAAAAATCAAACTCAAAGGCGTGTCTTTTTTTGTTTCATCTAAATAAGGAAGCATAGAAATATAATTATTATTAACTAAAAACAACATACTTTTTTGCATATTAGCTTTAAAATTAGAATCAGCAGCTATATTATCAAGAATTTCATTGTAAAGTTTAGTTGTATCAATATCAATTAATTTTGCACAAAACATAGCAAAAGCACCTGCTAAGTAATTTTTAGGATTAAGATGATATGAACTTGAAAAATGCTTATAAGCAAGTTCATAATTTTGCATTTGGGCATAGGTTAAAGCCAAATTATAATGTAAAATACTATGTTCTGGATAATCCTTGATAAGTTTTTGAAATTCTTGGTTAGCAAGGCGTAACTTCTGATTTAATGCATAGTTAATAATATTGGCAATTTTTACATTGGTAGATGAAAGAGCTTTGCTTGCATTAAGATAAATTCCCGCATCAGTACTATCATCTACGAAATCTGTAACATTAGCTTTTTTAATATACAAAGCAGCCTGCTTACTATCAAACACTTGATAAGGTGCAAAATAAAAAAGTAAATCGAATTGATCTTTTTGTTTTTTTAACAAATCTTTTGAAAAAGAATTTTGAGCAACTGCTATATTAAAAAGATCCTTATTTAAACGAACTTGAATTTTATAAGTATCTAAAATCTTATATCTATCTTTATCATTATCATAAGAATTTTGCAAGCGTGCTAACATATCTTGATAATTTCCTGTTTTAATATCAACCAATGTCAAAGCCGCCAAACTCTGATTAAAATCTCTTTCAATTTTCATCGCTGTACTTAAAGCGACTTTAGCTTTAGCATATTCTCCTATTCTAGCATATAAAAGACCTAAAGATAAACTAGATTCAAAATTGCCTTGAGAATTTAATTGCTGTATAGCCTTGGAATCAAAGTCCATTTTTGCATAAATTTTAGCAGACAAATACTTTGCAACATCAGAATACGGCTCCACATCTGTTCTTTGCAACATTTGTAAGGCCTCAGGGTAATATCCTTTGTAATAATTAATCAAGCTTAAATAATAATCATATAATTTTGATTTTCCTTCTTTTGGAAGATACACTTGAGCTAAATCAATATAATATCTAAATTTTTCCTTATCATTAAGCTTTAAAGCACAAACAGCAGCATTGATAGCAGCTACACTTTGATTTTCTCCATTGGCTATAGCTTTCTTGAAGCTTTCAAAAGCTTCTTGGAATTTATTCTCATTCATTTGAGAAACGCCTAAATTATAATTAGATAAAGATTCATTATATACGGCAACTTGCTCATAAACTTTTAAAGCCTGTTCAACCTCACCCTTTAAATATAAAGCATTTGCTTTTTGGATCATACCATCAATTCTTTGCATATCATTGTATTTATATGATTCATCAGGCATAACAACAGGTTGTTCTAAAGGCTTAGAAGCTATAATATCTGGTTTAATTTTTCCTTCACTAAAAGTTAAATAAAAAAGTGTAAAAACTAAAATACAAATAATCCCCAAAGATAAACCCACAAGAGACATAAACTTACGATCTTTATACCAAGGCGTAGGCTCTTGACTTTCAACTTCTTCAAAAGTTGATACATCTTCAGGCGCACTTTCTCTTGTAAATTTAAAACCACTTTCACTATTTTCTTGAGGTAATTCTTCTGGCAATGATGCAAATTCTTCATCTTCTGGAGCTTGCCCCTCTTGCCCTTTAAATCCCTCTAAACTCTCATCAAGTCTTGGTTGATTTAAGCCATCTTCGGGTTTTTCTAGTATTATATCTTCTTGTTCAGCCATCTATACTCTTTAAAAATATTTTTTCAAAACATCAGGAATATGAATTTTTCCTTCTTTGTCTTGATAATTTTCCATAATCGCTACCAAGGTTCTTCCTACTGCCAAAGATGAGCCATTAAGAGTGTGGACGAGTTCATTTTTTCCTTGTTCGTTTTTATAGCGAATTTTAGCGCGTCTTGCTTGAAAATCACGACAATTTGAAACCGAGCTGATCTCACGATATTTATTTTGTCCTGGAAGCCACACTTCAAGATCTACAGTTTTTGCCGCACTAAAACCCAAATCTCCAGTGCAAAGCATCAAATGTCTATGCGCTAAACCTAAAGAACTGAGTAAATCACTTGCACACTCAAGCATTTCATTAAACACGCTATCACTTTGCTCAGGTTTAGTGATACTTACAAGCTCTACTTTTTCAAACTGGTGTTGTCTTATAATACCTCTTGTATCACGCCCTGCACTGCCTGCTTCTTTTCTAAAACAAGCGCTATAACAAGTCATTTTTATAGGTAAAGTTTCACTAGCTAAAATTTCTCCGCTGTAAAGATTGGTTACTGGAATTTCAGAAGTTGAGATTAAATACAAATCCTCATCATCTACCTTATACATATCTTCTTTAAATTTTGGCAACTGACCTGTCCCAAACATAGTAGCACCATTTACCAAAAAAGGTACATTAACAAATTCAAATCCACGACTTCTATTAAAATCTATCATATAATTTACCAAAGCACGGCTTAATAAAGCTCCTTCGTTCTTAAGCACACAAAAACGGCTTTGTGAAATTTTCACCCCACGCACAAAATCAAGCCAATTTAAACTCTCTCCTAATTCAAAATGCTCTTTTGGAGTAAAATCAAAGCTAGGTGGATTTAAAACTTTTTTAAGCTCCACATTTTCATCTTCGTCTTCACCCACAGGCACAGACTCATCAGGGATATTTGGGATGGCATGAGCGATTTCTTCAAGCTCATTTTCTAAAGCATTTACTTTAGCGCTTTGCTCATTAATTTTGCTTTTATTTTCGCTTAATTTTGCTTTTAAATTTTCTTTATCTTCGGCTGTAGCAAGCTCTTTGCTGAATTTATTTTGAAAAGCTTGAAATTCTTCTAAAGCTGTTTTTTCTTTTTTTAAACTTGCAAACAGTTCAGCAAGTTTTTTTAAAATATTTTCATCAACTTTTTTATTTTTTAACTTTTTAGCCACTTCATCAAAATTATTTTGCAAATTTTTTAAATCTAGCATTTTCTACTCCTTAAAGTCCGATTTTTTCATAAATTTTTTGCATTTTTTCTTGGGCGATTTTTCTTGCTTTGGTTGCACCAAAATCTAAAATTTCTTTTAAATGTGAAGGCTTTTCTAAAAGCTCATTGTATTTTTCTCTCGCTTCTTTAAAATAAACATTTACAAGCTCGTTTAAATACATTTTAAAATGTCCATAACCCTCGCCACCTTTTTCATAGCGTATTTGCAATTCTTTTTGCTCTGCTTCATCTAAAAAAAGCTTTGCGATTTTAAAAACATTGCAGTTTTCATGATCTTTTGGATCTTCTAAAGCGGTACTATCTGTAACTATGGAAGAAATTTGTTTTTTTAAGGTTTTTTCACTGCTAAAAATATCTATAGTATTTTGATAAGATTTACTCATTTTTGCCCCATCAGTGCCTACAACTACAGCTACTTCTTCATTAACTCTCGCTTCTGGAAGGGTAAAAATTTCACCCCATTCATTATTAACTTTTAAGGCAATATCGCGTGCGATTTCAACATGCTGGATTTGATCTTTTCCTACAGGGACAATTTGTGTATCAAAAAGCAAAATATCTGCCGCCATTAAAACAGGATAAGAAAAAAGTCCGTGTGAAGCACTAAGCCCCTTAGCAACTTTATCCTTATAACTATGCGCACGCTCTAATAAACCCATAGGAGTAAATTGCGATAAAATCCAATAAAGCTCCATAACTTCCTTAACATCACTTTGCAACCAAAAAACGCTCTTTTGTGGATCTATACCAAGGCTTAAAAAAGCCGCAGCAGCTTTTAAGGAATTTTGTTGAATTTTTTCTCCATCTTGAGAAGAAGTCATGGCATGATAATTAGCAATAAACATAAACATTTGGCTTTTTTCTTGCGCATCTACCATTTGTTTAATCGCACCAAAATAATTACCTATATGCAAATCGCCACTTGGCTGAAGGCCTGTTAATACTCTCATTTTATCACCTTTTTAATCTCGCTTAAAAGCTCATCTATATTTTTATTTTCTATATTTAAAACAAAATTTGCCTTTTGTTCATACTTGCTTAAACGCTCATTATATAATTTTTTTGCTTTAATTTCATCATAAAATAAAGGTCTTTTAGAAATTTCATTTTCATCTAAACGCTTTTTTAAATATTCAAAATCTGCTTTTAAATAAATACAAAAACCTGCTTTTTCTAAATTTGAAACATTAACAAAGCCCCCACCTGTAGCAATACAAGTTTTCTCACAAGAACTAAAAAAATCAGCCATTTTTTGCTCTTGTTCTCTAAAAAAATTCTCCCCTTTTTGCACAAAAATTTCACTGACTTTTTGATTAAATTTTTGTTCTATTAAAAAATCACTATCTAAAAAAACAAGATCTAAATCCTTAGCTAAAGCTCTTGCTAAAGTGCTTTTTCCAGAACCCATAAATCCTATAAAAACGATATTTTTAACTTTCATCATTTTCTTTACTGCCCTTTTTACGCGAAGCAATCACTAAAGGCACACCTTCGAAATTAAATTCTTTTCTGATTTGATTTTGCAAATAACGCTTGTAGCTAAAATGCAAGGCCTTAGGACGATTCATAATAAGTGCAATTTTTGGCGGTGCTAAGTCATATTGTACTGCATAATAAATTTTAACCAATTTCCCATAATCATGCGGCAAAGGATGTGCTCTTGTGGCATTTTCTATCAAGGTATTAAGCTTAGAAGTTTGGATTTTTTGAGTAAAATTTTCAAAAATTTGCAAAATTTTATCGAGTAAAACATGCACCCTTTTTCCACTTAAAGCTGATACACTAATCACGGGTGCGTAAGCTAGAAATTTAAAACGATCAAGACGCAATTCTTTTACAGTCTTATCAAAATCCATCTCACTTTTATCCCATTTATTTAAAACAATAATCACACCCAAATAATGCTTAGCCACAAGCCCAGCAATGCGTTCATCAAGCTCGTTAAAGCCCTCATGCGCATCTAAAACCAAAAGTGCTATTTGAGAATGAGATAAAATTTTTTCCGTGCGATTTAGTGCAAAGCGTTCTAGTCCTTGAATTTTACCCCTTTTTCTAATACCTGCAGTATCAACAAATTCTATCACTTTATCTTTATGAACTACACTTTCATTAACAGGATCTATAGTAGTTCCTGCGATAGAACTTACAACACTGCGTTCTTGCTTAACCAAAGCATTTAAAAGACTTGATTTTCCAACATTTACACGCCCTACAATACCCACTCTGATATGATTTTGATCAACTTCTTTAAATTGAAATTCTTTTCCTTCTTCATAATGCTCTAAAAAATCTTCTAAATTTTCTTCTTCATCGGGGATTAAAAACTCTTCATGTAAAAATTTTCCAAGCCATTCATAAAGTTCATCTAAGCCTACATTATGAGTTACTGAAAGATTAAAGATTTCCTTTACGCCAAAATTTGCAAACTCCCAAGCCCTTTCTTCATCTTTTTTATTATCTACTTTATTAATCACTAAGGCTATAGGTTTTCCAAGTTTTTTTAAAGAATAAAAAAACTGTCTATCCTCATCATCAGGCGCTAATTTCCCATCAACTAGATAAAGTATGATATCGCTTTCTTTAGCTACTTTTAAAGTGTTTTTTTTCACATTTTTAAAAAGTTCATCACTTTCATCAAGCCCCCCGCTATCAATAAGCATGGCTTTTTTTGAATGAATATGAATTTCTGTTTTATTTGTATCCCTAGTTGTGCCTGAAATATCACTTGTAATAGCTATTCTTTGTCTTGCCATTCTATTAAAAAGACTTGATTTTCCCACATTTGGCTTGCCTATAAGTATGATGCTTTGCATTTTTTTCCTAGAAAATTATATTTTTAAAATTATATAAAATTTGGCTTAATATTAAGCAAAAAAAGACTAGAATTAACCCAGATTTTAGTCAAGGAAAAAAATGCTAAAAATAATCAAGCATAATTTAGGAATTTATTTCATGATTTTAGCATGTTTGGATTTTGCACTTATGGGAGCTTGTGCAAAAATTCTTAGCAAGGAAATGAGTTCTATAGAAATTATGTTTTTTAGAAATATCATAGGAATTTTTTTTATAGTCTATCTTTTAAAACGATCTAAGGCACATAAAGAAGGGGGACATTTTTGGCTCTTGGTATTTCGTGGAGTAGTAGGCACGCTTTCACTATATATGTTTTTCTATAATGTTTCAAATATTACACTAGGTGGAGCTTTTGCTTTTCAAAAAACTGCTCCTATTTTTATTACTTTAATAGCTTTTGTTGTTTTTAAAGAAAATATTGGCATCAAAGGCTGGATAGGAATTTTAATAGCATTTGGCGGAGTGCTTTTAATCGCTCAGCCTTGGGCTCATAATTTAAATCATTCAGGCTTTGATTTAAAAAATTCAGTTATAGGTATCACGAGTGGATTTTTAGCCGCTTTAGCTCTTACAAGTGTAAGAGAACTTAGAAAATCTTACACTACAGAACAAATTGCCTTTTCTTTTATCCTTTTAGGAACCTTAATGCCTTTAATTTCTATGATCAGTGCTGAATTTTTTGAACCACAGCATCTTGATTCTTTACATTTAGATTTCATTCTAGCACCTTTTGTGATGCCAAGTCTTACAGCTTGGCTTATCATTGCCATTATGGGAACTTTAGGTACCATTTATCAAATTCATGTCACCAAAGCTTATGGTATCGCTAAACAAGCAGGAGTGGTTGCTGGGGTTAGTTATCTTGATGTAGTATTTAGTATGATAGTTGGGATAATTTTAGGAGATAATTTACCAAGTACTATGGTTTTTTTAGGTATAATAGGCATTATTTTTGGTGGATTAATTTTAGTTAAGAACAAAGGAAAAAAATGAAAAAAATGATACTCATTGCTGGTCCTTGTGTCATAGAAAGCAAAGATTTGATTTTTAAAGTTGCTGAACAGTTAAAAAATTTTAATGAAAATCCAAATATAGAATTTTATTTCAAATCAAGTTTTGATAAGGCCAATCGCACAAGTATTAATTCTTTTCGAGGTCCTGGCCTTGAAGAAGGATTAAAAATTTTACAAAGCGTAAAAGATGAATTTGGTATGAAAATCTTAACCGATATACACGAAAGCAATCAAGCAAACCCTGTAAGTGAAGTAGCTAATGTCTTGCAAATTCCTGCTTTTTTATGCCGTCAAACCGATTTACTTGTAGCCGCAGCAAAAACTAAGGCAAAAGTTAATATCAAAAAAGGACAATTTTTAAACCCAAGCGATATCAAATACAGCGTTAAAAAAATTCTACAAACCCGTGGCATAGAAGATGAAGGCTATGAAGCTGCTCAAAAAAATGGTGTTTTTGTAGCTGAAAGAGGAGCTAGCTTTGGCTATGGAAATCTAGTAGTAGATATGCGTTCTTTAGTTATCATGCGTGAATTTGCTCCAGTTATTTTTGATGCTACCCATAGTGTACAAATGCCAGGGGCTGCAGGTGGAAGTAGCGGAGGAAAAAGCGAATTTGTAGAACCTTTAGCAAGAGCGGCAGCAGCCGTAGGCATAGATGGCTTTTTCTTTGAAACACATATTAATCCTTGCGAGGCTTTATGCGATGGACCTAATATGCTTGATCTTACACGCCTTAAAAATTGCGTTAATACATTACTAGAAATACAAAATATCATAAAGGAAAACAAATGAATATTATTGAAGGAAAATTAAATTTAGACTCAAATACAAAAATTGCTATCATTAATGCAAGATTTAACCATATCATCACAGATCGCCTTGTAGAAGGAGCAAAAGATGCTTTTTTAAGACACGGAGGCAAAGAGGAAAATCTAAGCCTTATACTTGTTCCTGGTGCTTTTGAGCTTCCGTATGCGTTAAAAAAAGCTATAGAAAGCAAAAAATTTGATGCAATTTGTTGCGTAGGTGCAGTAATTCGTGGCTCAACTCCGCATTTTGACTATGTTTCAGCAGAAACTACCAAAGGCATAGCCAATGTGAGTTTAAATCATAATATCCCTGTAAGCTTTGGTGTTTTAACTACAGATACAATAGAACAAGCCATAGAAAGAGCTGGAAGCAAGGCAGGTAATAAAGGCTTTGAAGCTATGGCAACTGTAATTGAGATGTTAAATTTAAGCAAGGAGCTTTAATGGCAACGCGTCATCAAGTTCGCCAAAGCGTCATCTCCTTACTTTATGCTTTTGAATTAAATTCTCAAAACAACGTTTTTGTAGATGAAATTTTAGATGAAAAAAAAATACGCAATGAACAAAAAAATTTTACTTTAAATTTATATCATGGAATTTTAGATAATTTAAACAATATTGATGAAACCTTAAATTCATTTCTAAATGATAATCAAATTACAGCTTTAGGACATGTAGAAAGAGCTATACTAAGACTTGGAGCTTATGAGTTACTTTTTACCGATACTCCTAGTGCCATTGTTATCAATGAAGCTATAGAACTTGCCAAAGAACTTGCTAATGACAATTCTCCAAAATTTATAAATGGAGTTTTAGATGCCTTAATAAAGGCTAAAAAATGAAGCTTTGTGTCGCACTTGATCTTTCTACAAAAGAAGAATGCTTACAACTTGCTAAAGAATTAAAAAATTTAGACATATGGTTAAAAGTAGGTTTAAGAGCATATTTAAGAGATGGTTTTAAATTCATAGAAGAACTTAAAAAAGTTGATGATTTTAAAATATTTCTTGATCTTAAAATTCATGATATTCCCAACACTATGGCAGATGCTTGCGAAGAAATATCAAAACTTGGTGTTGATATGATCAATATCCACGCAAGTGCTGGAAAAATAGCCATGCAAGAAGTTATGACACGGCTTAGCAAATTTTCAAAAAGACCATTAGTTTTAGCAGTTTCTGCTCTTACGAGTTTTGATGAAGAAAATTTCTTTAGTATTTATAGACAAAAAATCGAAGAAGCTGTAATTAATTTTTCAAAAATATCCTATGAAAATAGACTTGATGGTATGGTATGCTCTGTTTTTGAAAGTAAAATCATCAAAGAACACACCCAAAGAAATTTCTTAACTCTCACTCCAGGAATTCGTCCATTTGGAGAGAAAAATGATGATCAAAAACGCGTCGCTAATTTAACAATGGCTAGAGAAAATTTAAGCGATTTTATAGTAGTTGGACGCCCTATTTATAAAGATAATAACCCTAGAAAAATTTGTGAAAAAATTCTACAAGAAATTTAATAATCATTATCCTTGTTATATTTTAATAATAAAAATTTTTAATAAGGAAAAATTATGATTATAACTCCTGAGAATTTATATAAAAAAAGAAGAGATTTTTTAAAACTTGGAGCAGGTGCTTTAATAAGTTCAAGCGTGCTTACTTCTAAACTATCTGCTTTAAATTTCACAAACGATACTAATCCAAACAAACTTGAAATCAGCGATGAAGAACTGGCTACAAATTATGTTAATTTTTATGAATTTTCAACAGACAAAAAAAAGGCTGTATCATTAGCACAAAATTTCAACACTCAAAATTGGAAAATCGATATCAGTGGAGAAATAGAAAAACCTTTAACTCTAAGCATGGAAGATATTTTAAAATTCCCTCTAGAAGAAAGAATTTATCGTTTTCGCTGTGTTGAAACTTGGTCTATGGTGGTACCTTGGGTAGGCTTTGAATTGCGTCGTTTGATTGAAATGGCAAAGCCTACAAGCAAAGCAAAATTTGTTAAATTTACCACTCTTTTAGATAAGAGTCAATTTCCCGATCAAGACGCTTTATTTCCAACTATAGACTATCCTTATGTAGAAGGACTTCGCATGGATGAAGCTATGCATCCTCTTACCTTGCTTGCAGTAGGAATGTATAAAAAAGCCTTAAAGCCTCAAAATGGCGCTCCAATACGCCTTGTTGTTCCTTGGAAATATGGCTTTAAAAGTATTAAATCCATAGTTAAAATAGAATTTACCAAAGAACAGCCTAAATCCACTTGGGAAAGTTACGCTCCAAACGAATATGGTTTTTATGCCAATGTCAATCCTAATGTCTCTCATCCTAGATGGTCTCAAGCTAACGAGAGGACTTTAGGAGATTTCTTTACCAAGCCTACTTTAATGTTTAATGGCTATGAAAAAGAAGTAGCAAGTTTATATAAAAACATGGACTTGAAAGTGAATTTTTAATGCAGACAAAATACTTTAAATTTCTTGCTTATTTTAGCTTTATCATAAGTTTAATCTATGGCTTTTATCATATCATAAAAGCCTTTGATTTTGTAAAAGAAGCCTATATTTACACCGGAATATTTGCTTTGATCTTTTTAAATTTAAGTCTTTTATTTTCTTTGCTTAAATTTAAAAAAACAAAAAATTATCCTAAAATTTTAGGTATTTTTGCAACTTTTTGGGCGATTTTACACTTTTTAAATTATTTTATTTTTGATAGAAATGCTCAAATTTTAAGGCTTTTTGATGATATTTCACATCGTTTATTAGAAGTAAGTGGATTTATCGCATTTTTAATCATATTTTTAATGCTTTTAAGTTCTTTTAAAATCTTTAAAAAACTTAGTAAAATTAGAAAACTAGGATATTTAAGCTTAGTTTTGGCAAGTTATCATTATTTTTTAACTCCAAAAGTTCCTATGTTTTGGGAATGGAGTACTTTAATTGTAGCTTTGTTTTATTTTATAGTTCGCTATACAAAAACATTAAAAAAGTTAAAATCCAACAATCTTACTTTTATCAAAACTTGAATTTAATTCTTTTTGTATGCTTTCTATAAAATCTTGCATTTTAAAAACCCCATCTTGTGATACAGCTACTTTCAAAGCTGTATTCTTCACCACCATTAAAATTTGTGCTCCACTTAATTCATAATTTGATAAAATATTTATATCAAAATCTTTTTCAAATAATGCTTTTTTAGGTAGAAATTTTTCCCAAATTTTAAGCCTATCTTTAAAATCAGGTTTTTTAAATTCTATCTTATAATCAAATCTTCTTGAAAATGCACTATCTAAGCTTTCTAAAAAATTTGTCGTAGCGATAATCACACCGCTAAAACGCTCAATTTGCTCTAAGAATATATTTTGCATTTGATTATGCATTTTATCGCTACCACTACTTCCATCTACACGCGTACTTAAAAACTGATCGGCTTCATTGAGAAGTAAAATAGGACTTTGTTTGCAAGTTTGCACGATATTTTTATAGGTATCAAAAATTTTTCTTACATTTTGCTCACTCTCTCCAACCCATTTGCTCAAAATTTTAGAACAGTCAAAACTAAGAACAGATTTTTTCATTGATTTAGCCATAGCTAAAGCTGACATAGTTTTTCCAGTACCAGCAGGACCATAAAAAATAATTTTAGCTTCTATATTTTTATTACTCTTTATACCCCAAGAATGAAGTCTTTCTAGGACTTTTTTATCTTGTTGTTTTAAAATATTTTCTAAAAGCTCTTTTGTATTTTCAGGCATAATAATATCATTGATATCAGTGCTTGGTTCTATAAGCTCAAAAATATCCTGATCTTTTAAAACACTTTCAATTTTGATTTTTTTACTTTGTTTTGGTTCAAAATTTATAATTCTTTGTAAAATTTCATCAATAATAAAAAAACTTTTAGAAATATCTCCAAAAGCATTTAAATATTCATCATACTCGATTAAGTTTAAAAGAGGAGCATTTTCTTGTAATAGTTTTTTATTTTTATGCCTTTCTAAATCATTTTCACTGATTAAAGAAAGTAAAGAATTCATTTCTCTAGAAATCGAACTTTCATTACTTAAGGCGTATTCTTCTTTTAAAAGTGCTAGAAAAATAATTTGTTCTTTATGTTCAAGATTGTATTCTTTAAAAATATCAGCCAATACATTATAAAATTTACTTTTTTTTAGTCTTTCTTTGATATGTTTTTCATAAAGTTTAATTTGATTTTTTATTTCACTATTATAAGCACTTTTTTGTATAAAACTTAATCTTTCGTATAATTGAATACGCACAAATTCATCTTTTAAATATTCTAAATAATCTGCATAAGCCTCTTGTTTCTCAAAGTTTAAACGAGGTTTTGCTTCTAAAAATTCTAAAAAATATTCACTTAGACTAAGCTCGCTTTGCAATAAGGCAAGAGTTAATGTTTGAGTTTTATTATTTTCTAAACTTTTAAAAAAACTCGAATTTTGATTTACAAAACCTCTTTCGATAAGTTTTTTTAAATCCTCCAAAGCATCAAGATAAAGATACTTATCATTTCCAAAAACTGTCGATAATAAAGTAAAGGCATTGATAGAAGAAATAGAAACGACATAATTTCTACAGAGCTCTCTAAGAATCAAAGCCTCATTTTTAGCACACTTAAGCTCTTTATAAATTTGGGTATCTTCTATATTTTTCAAACTTAAAAAATTTTTTAATTTTTCCATTATTTTTTAAATTCCTTAAGCTCATCTTCGTTAAATTCTACGCAAATATTTTCATCTAAAAAATGACCTTCAAAAGGTAGATAACAAATTTTTAGTTTTCCATTATTAAGCAAAAAATTATTATTAAATTGTAAATTTTGCAGATCTTCAAAACACTCATCACATGTATTTTTAAGCTTCTCATGTAAAAGATTTTGAAATTTTTTATTTTCAGTATTATACAAATCATTTAGTTTTACAAATGCGTGAGCATTAATATCATAAACAAAATTATTTAACTCTAAAATAGCACGACTCATACCATCTTCATAAAAATAATACCATTCTTCAAAACTAATTTTTCCATCTTGTAAAAAAATAGGTTTTTGGCGAATTTGTTCAAAACTAAATACACCCTTATGAACAGGATGAAATTCTTTAAAATCATCATTAAAACCTATAAAATCAAGACTACGCTTTATACGAATGCCATCTTGCGTTTCAACAAGTTCTAAAGTAGTTGTTCCTAAATTTTCTCCTTGAAAATTTTTATTATCATATGTAAGCATTTTAGAAGAATTGATTTTATATTTTTTACGCTCATCCTGCCAAAAATCATTTGTCTTAACGAGCGGAATCTCTAAATTTCCATTTATATCATCAATAATTAAAAAACTAGAACTTGTTTGATTTTTATCCCTGTCAAAAAGTGGAGTCATAGGTGCATTATCATAAACTATGGCAAAAATTTCTTTATCCTGCAAATGATAAAAATACAATTCACCTTTATAAACTTGTGCTAAAGCTAGATTGACAAAGCAAAATACCAGTAAAAAAAATTTCAAACTCTATCCTTCAATTTTGAATATGCGTTAAGATAATTTTAGTATGTGAAATTTTATCAAAAAAACTTACTTTATTATCACAAACTTGATAAAAAATTTCATAATTTTTTGCTTTTAAATTTTGCTCAAAACCACAATCAGTTTTTTCTAAATTTTTACCCCGCCATAAAGCATTTGCCTTTAAAATATCACTTAAAATATCATCATAATATACATTTTTAAAAAATTTTTGATTAAACACTTTTTTATCATAACACACTGCATTGATGCAAATTTTATCCTTGATTTTGAGTTCAAAAAAAGCTTGCCCTAGTTTATAAACTTCCAAATTTAAAGCATTATTTTCTTTTTTTAAAAAAGCTGCATCATTGATTTTTATCATAGGAGAAGCAATCAAAACCATCAAGCTTTGACTTGAAAAATTTTGATTTTTCACACTACAAGCACAAAGAAAAAAAACAAAACATAGAGCTAAACAATGTTTCAAATTTAACCTTATTTGAGATTTTTAAAACTGATATTTAACTCTAAATCAAGCTCTTTTACAAGCTTCATCACAGCTTGTAAATCATCGATTTGTTTTGCTACAACACGAATTTCTTCACCACGAATCGAAGAGTTAACTTTAAGCTTGCTATCTTTAATAGCTTTATTGATTTTTTTAGCATTTTCACTATCAATAGCATCGTTTGCTTTCAAATTTAAACGAAACATTGCTCCACTTTCACGAGAAAGCTCTTTAATAGCATTAGGATTAATTCCTCTTTTGATAAGTTTAGAAATCACTATATCTTTTAGAACATCAAGTTTTCCTTCACTAGAAGAACTGAGTTTAAAAATACTCTCTTTTTCGCTTAAATCAATCTCACACTTAATTCCTTTTAAATCATAACGACTATCAAGTTCTTTTTTAGCTTGTTCAAAAGCATTTTTTAACTCTTGCTTATCTAAAGCTGCTGAAATATCAAAACTATGTTCACTTGCCATTTTCTATCCATTCTTTTAAATTATTATAAACTATATCCATTAAAGCATTTAAAGCTTCCTTACTCGCCCATGCAACATGAGGGGTGATAATAAGATTTTCTTTATTTTTAATGCTTAAAAGCGGATGATTTTTCATCATAGGTTCAATTTCTAAAACATCAAGCCCTACACGAATATTTTTTTCATCTATGATTTTAGCTAAATCATTTTCATTGATAATCCCACCTCTTCCTACATTAATCAAAATCGCATTATCTTTTAAAAGCTTTAATTCTTCAAAGGTGAGTAAATTTTTAGTTTTTTCATTTAAAGGTGCATGGATACTTATAATATCGCAAGTTTTCAATAAATCTTTTAATTCCAAATGTACAAAATCTGCGTTTTTATTAGCTCCACTCGTAGAATAATAATAAATTTCGGCTCCAAAAGCCTTTGAAATTTTTGCCACTTCTTTACCTATAGCTCCTAAACCTATAATACCATGTTTTTTACCACTTAAGGTGTTTAAAATTCTACTATAATCTGTAAAAATAGAACTTTCACACCATTTACCCTCTTTGCTCCATTTGTCATAATAAAGCACTTGATTTAAAAAAGTAAACATAAACGCAAAAGTATGTTGTACAACACTCATGGTAGAATACCCAGCAGCATTTTTTACAATAATACCTTTTTCTTTAGCATACTCAATATCGATATTATTAACCCCTGTAGCAGTTTCTAAAATGAGTTTTAAATTTTTACAAGCATCAATCACATCTTTATCAATTACAACCTTGTTTGTCATGGCGACATTAGCATCTTTTAAACGCTCTATGGTTTGCTCTTTATTTGTTGTAGTATAAATTTGCAAAGAACCAAATTTTTCAAAAACACTTAAATCATAATCCCCTAAAGTTGCCGCATCTAAACAAACAATTTTCATTTTTCAATCCTTTATAATATGTCCTACAAATTTAGAATAATTATCAAGCACAAGTCCTCCTTTTCTAAATCCTAAGCCACACCCTTCATAAGCAAAGAAAACACCTGCTTGATAGTATTCGTTTTCACATGAATTAAACTCTACATATTCTTGATAAATAGCCTTATTATTCCCGTAAGGACCTACATTCTCATGCAAAGTTTTTCCATCTTTAATTATACTGATATTTGCACCTTCTCTACCAAAAACAGGTTTTTTAACATAATTTTTACCCTCTAAAGGAGTATCTTTTGTTTCTAAAAGTAATGGATGATTTGGATAAAGCTCCCATAAAATTTTTAAAATTCCCTTAGATTGAAATAAAAGCGTATAAGCAGGATTTAAAATAATCGCTCTTTGATTACGCATGATCTGAGTTAAAAGCATAGCAAGTTCACCCTCTTCTATAGCTATATCCTCCCAAGGAATAAGCTTAAACCAATACTCATAATTTTCACCCTCTTTAAAAATTCCTTCTTCACTAAATTCTACCTCATCTACAAAGGAAAAATTAGTTTGAAAACCTGCTTCATTGGCTATATGGGAAAGTAATTTTGTAGTGATTTCTTCTTCTTTGCTTCCTGCAACACTTGAAAAAAGAATTTTCCACCCTTGGTAATGCTCTTCAAACTCTTCAACACTTTCATCAAGGGTAATAAGTCTTTTAAAATTATCCATCAAACTTTCATAAATGCTATTAAATTGTGCGCTTTCATCCATTCCATTTTGTTTTAAAAGTGCCCATTGTAAAATCGCACTTTCAAAAAGAGCAGTAGGGGTATCAGCATTAAATTCTATAAGTTTTATAGGCTTACCATCAAGCCCACCCGCTAAATCAAAACGCCCATATAAATGCCAATGAACCTCATTTTCCCAACTCATTTTAATCGCATCAATAAGATTAAAAGGGATTCCAAGCTCATCAAAACGATCATTGTCAATCACTTCTTGCGCTGCAGCAATAAACATATCATAAAGCTCATTTACCGCTTCATAATAAGCATTAACTTCACTTTCCTTAACACAAACTAACTTATTGCTAATATAATCACTTCCATCTTCATCTGTATGCCAAGAAAAACCTATATTTTCTAAATAATCTTTTTGAAGTTTGTCTACTTGTAATAATTGCATTATTTATCCTTAAGAACCAAAAGAAGAACTAGAACTTGTGGCTTTAGAGCCTCCACTAAAAAAACCTGATTTTTTAGCACTTGAAGCGGAGCTTGTTGTACCTGCTTTATTAAAACTATTAACACTCCTTTGATAAGCACTTTGATTTGAAAAAGCACCGCGTTGTTGGTTGGCAAAATTTTGATTATTGAAAAGTTTTGAACCTATCCAACTTCCCAAAATAGCGCCTGCAGCACTTGCGAGTAAAGTTTCTCCCAAACTCAATCCTCCACTACTGATTTGTCCATTGTCTTTAGTTAAATTTGAAGTTCCATTATCAATTTTAGCTGCTTCTTCTTTAATCAAAGCATCCATTTCTTCTTTGGATAAAATTCTTTCTGTACCATTAAGATCTTTTAAAACTACCCTTGTTTCATCACTTGGATATTGATCTTTGATTTTATACTGCCCTGGAGCTGTTTCTTCGATAATTACAAAAGCTCCTTGAACATTAGCTGCTTGATTTAAAGTATCTGCATTGTCATTATTACTTCCACAACCTGCTAAAGCACCTCCAGCAACAGCTGCTAAACCACCTATCATACCAATTTGAATGATTTTTTTGATTTTTTTCATAAGTTTATCCTAAAAACAGAAAATTTAAATTAGAAATTTTAACAAAAAATAATAAATACTTTTTAATACCGAATGAAGATTTGTAGGTATAAAAAAAGCCCTTTCGGGCTTTTGGGTTAGAGTCTTGACTCGTAGCGTCTAAGCATATAAAGTCTTTTAAGCATTTTTTTGCGTGCTGAAATTTTTTGTTTTTTGCGAATTTCAGTCATAGGCTCGAAAAATCTTCTTGCTCTTACTTCAGTTACAACTAGATTTCTATCTACTTGCTTTTTGAATTTACGATACGCTTCATCAAAAGACTCGTTAGGATGCACCTTGATTCCTGGCACAGTCCTCACCACCTTTCATGTGTAAATTTTTGTTGTGAAATATAATTATAAAACACTTCTTATTAATTCTAACTTAGAAAGCATTTAAAAATTGTTTTAGTTTTTATCGGCTATAATCTTTAGTTACAAAGTGCTAAAAATTATAATTAAGGTCTAAAAATGCAAGGACACATTACAAACTATACAAAAAAACGATATTTTATATATTTAATTGCAAGTATTGTCATATTTGCTCTACCTTTCATAAGAATTAATGAAAATCATTTTTTTCTTTTAAGTTTTGATCACTCTAAATTAAACCTATTTTTTATTTCTTTTTCAACACAAGAATTTTATCTCATGCCTTTTATTCTTATATTTCTTTTTTTATTTATTTTTTTTATTACAACTTTAGGCGGAAGAATTTGGTGTGCTTGGAGTTGTCCACAAACGATTTTTAGAGTTATATATAGGGATATTATACAAACTAAATTTCTTAAAATTCGCAAAAATATTAATAATAAACAAAAAGAATATGAGGGACAATATTTTAAAAAATTTCTTGGAGTAATAATTTTTTATTTTATATCTTTAGTTGCTGTTAGTAATTTACTTTGGTACTTTATTCCTCCTGAAGATTTTTTCAATTATATTCAAAATCCTGGTGAGCATCTACTTTTACTTGGAGTTTTATTTTGTGCTAGCTTACTTTTTACTTTGGATATTACCTATTTACAAGAAAAATTTTGTATTTATGTCTGTCCTTATGCAAGAATACAATCTGTAATGTTTGATCATGATACAATGCAAGTGATCTACGATGAAAAACGCGGGGGTTTGATTTATGATGGACACATCAAACTTCATAAAAAACCGCCTGAAGGAGAATGCATAGGTTGTGAAGCCTGTGTTAGCATCTGTCCAACTCATATTGACATACGCAAAGGAATGCAACTTGAATGTATTAATTGTCTTGAATGTGCCGATGCTTGTTCTAAGGTACAAAGCAAATTTAATCGTCCAAGTTTGATCAATTGGACAAGTGCAAAAGCTATTGAAACGCGTTCTAAGGTTCATTATTTAAGATTTAGAACGATAGCATATTTTATAGTTCTTTTAATTGCTTTATTGGCTTTAATTATCATGGGAAGCAAAAAAGAAAGCATGCTTTTAAATATCAATCGTAGTAGTGAATTATATAATATTTCAAATGTTAAAGGTAAATTAGTCATTTCAAATGCTTATACCTTTTTGTTTCAAAATACAGATTCTAAACCTCATGAATATTATTTTACAGCAAATTTAGAAGGAATAAATGATGGAATTGAAATCATAAGACCAAACAAACCTTTTAAATTAAAAGCAGGAGAACAAGTTAAAAAAATAGTTGTTATCAAAGCTACAAAAAATTTAGCAAACAACGATAAAAAAGATATAATCTTTCCTTTACATATAAAAGCTTATGCAAAAGATAATGAAAAAATTTCGGTTTTTAGAAAAAGTATATTTGTATACCCCAAAAACACTCTTACAAAGGATAAAAAATGAACTCAAATAGAACACCATCACAAAAAGTTTTAGCTAGACAAGAGAAAATCAAAGCAGTGGCCTTAGAGCTTTTTTTAACAAAAGGTTACCAAGAAACAAGTTTGAGTGATATTATTAAATTATCCGGAGGATCTTATTCTAATATTTATAATAGTTTTAAAAGCAAAGAAGGATTATTCTTTGAAATTTTAGATGACATATGTAAAAAACATTTTCATCTTATTTATTCCAAAACACAAGAAATTGAAAATGGTACTTTAAAAGAAATTTTAACTTCTTTTGGTTTAACTTTTATAGAAATTTTTAATCAACCAGAAGCTGTAGCTTTTGGTAAAATTGTTTATTCTCAAGTTTATGATAAAGATAGACACCTTGCTAATTGGATAGAAAACAATCAACAAAATTTTTCCTATAACATACTTATGGATTTTTTTAAGCAACAAAATAATTCTTATATGAAAAAAAACGCAGAAAAACTTGCTGTTCTTTTTTGCACTATGTTAAAAGAACCTTATCATCATCTTAATGTTTTAATTAATGCTCCTTTGAAAAATAAAAAAGAACAAAAAGAACATGTTGAATTTGTTGTAAACGTTTTTCTAAATGGGATCAATGGTTCCAAAGCTTAAAAAATAATTTTATTAACCAAAATTAAGATATAATTAGCCAAAAATTTTTGTAATAAATATTACAATTTTTAATTTAATTTTTCAAGGCAAAACCATGAAATTATTTCAAAACAATACTATTTTAACTATTTTAGCTTTAAGTGTTGTGCTTTTACTCACTGCTTGTAGCAAAGAAGAAGCACCAAAAATACAAATGCCGCCTCAACCTGTAACAACAATGAGTGCTAAATCTGAAGATTTGCCACTTAGTTTTACTTATCCTGCTAAACTTGTCAGTGATTATGATGTTATTATAAAACCTCAAGTTAGTGGCGTAATAGTAAATAAACTTTTTAAGGCTGGAGATAAGGTAAAAAAAGGACAAACATTATTTATTGTAGAGCAAGATAAATTTAAAGCTAGCGTTGATTCAGCTTACGGACAAGCTTTAATGGCTAAGGCAACTTTTGAAAACGCGAGCAAGGATTTTAATCGTTCCAAGGCTCTTTTTAGCAAAAATGCAATCTCTCAAAAAGAATACGACTCTTCTCTTGCTACATTTAATAATGCAAAAGCTAGTCTAACAACTGCTAGAGCACAACTTGCAAATGCAAGAATTGATCTAGATCATACCGAAATAAAAGCTCCTTTTGATGGTACTATAGGAGATGCTTTAGTTAATATAGGGGATTATGTAAGTGCTTCAACAACTGAACTAGTTAGAGTTACAAATTTAAATCCTATTTACGCAGATTTCTTTATTTCAGATACAGATAAACTAAATTTAGTCCGCAATACTCAAAGCGGAAAATGGGATTTAGACAGCATTCATGCAAATTTAAATCTTAATGGAGAAACCGTTCAAGGCAAACTTTATTTTATTGATTCCGTTATAGATGCTAATAGTGGAACAGTAAAAGCCAAAGCTGTATTTGATAACAACAACTCAACACTTTTACCGGGTGCTTTTGCAACAATTACTTCAGAAGGTTTTATACAAAAAAATGGCTTTAAAGTGCCTCAAATAGCTATTAAACAAGATCAAAATGATGTTTATATTCTTCTTGTTAAAAATGGAAAAGTAGAAAAATCTTCTGTACATATAAGCTACCAAAACAATGAATACGCTATCATTGACAAAGGATTACAAAATGGCGACAAAATCATTTTAGATAACTTTAAAAAAATTCAAGTTGGTAGCGAAGTTAAAGAAATTGGAGCACAATAATGTTTTCTAAATTTTTTATCGAAAGACCTGTTTTTGCTTCAGTTGTTGCAATTATCATTTCTTTAGCTGGAGTCATCGGTCTTACAAATTTACCCATAGAACAATATCCTTCTTTAACTCCTCCTACGGTTAAGGTAAGCGCAACTTACACAGGAGCTGATGCACAAACCATTGCTTCAACGGTTGCAAGTCCTATCGAAGATGCAATCAATGGTGCAGATAATATGATTTATATGGATTCAACTTCAAGTTCTTCAGGAACTATGAGTTTGACTGTCTATTTTGATATCGGCACAGATCCCGATCAAGCCACTATAGATGTTAATAATAGAATTTCAGCTGCAACTGCAAAAATGCCAGATGCAGTTAAAAAACTTGGAGTAACTGTTAGAAAAACTTCTTCAGCAACACTTGCTGCAATTTCTATGTATTCAAATGATGGTTCAATGAGTGCAGTGGATGTATACAACTACATCGCTTTAAATGTTTTAGATGAGTTAAAAAGAGTTCCGGGAGTTGGGGATGCAAACGCTATAGGAAATCGTAATTATTCTTTAAGAATTTGGCTAAAACCTGATTTATTAAATAAATTTGGAATCACAGCTACTGATGTAATTTCTGCGGTTAATGACCAAAATGCTCAATACGCAACTGGTAAAATTGGCGAAGAGCCCGTAATTCAAAAATCCCCTTATGTTTATTCAATCACTATGCAAGGAAGACTACAAAATCCTAGCGAATTTGAAAATATTATTTTAAGAACAAATGATGATGGATCATTTTTAAGACTTAAAGATATAGCTGATGTAGAAATAGGATCACAGCAATACAGCTCACAAGGACGATTAAATGGCAATGATGCAGTTCCGATTATAATCAATCTTCAATCAGGGGCAAACGCATTGCATACAGCAGAACTTGTCCAGGCTAAAATGCAAGAACTTTCAAAAAATTTCCCAAAAGGTTTAACATATAAAATTCCTTACGACACAACAAAATTTGTGATAGAATCAATCAAAGAAGTAATTAAAACTTTTGTTGAAGCTCTAATTTTAGTTATCATTGTTATGTATATGTTCTTAAAGAATTTCCGTGCAACGCTTATTCCTATGATAGCAGTACCTGTTTCATTATTAGGAACTTTTGCTGGACTTTATGTTTTAGGCTTTAGTATTAACTTGCTTACGCTTTTTGCCTTGATTTTAGCTATAGGGATTGTTGTAGATGATGCAATTATAGTTGTGGAAAATATCGATAGGATTTTACACGAAAATGAACAAATAAGCGTAAAAGATGCTGCTATCCAAGCGATGCAAGAAGTTAGCTCTCCGGTTATTTCAATTGTTCTTGTACTTTGTGCTGTTTTTATACCCGTTTCTTTTATATCAGGTTTTGTTGGAGAAATTCAAAGACAATTTGCCCTTACCTTAGCAATATCTGTAGCCATATCAGGTTTTGTTGCTCTTACTTTAACACCTTCTTTATGTGCACTCTTTTTACGACGTAATGAAGGAGAGCCATTTAAATTTGTAAAGAAATTTAATGATTTTTTTGATTGGAGTACTTCTGTATTTAGCACAGGAGTAGCATATATTTTAAAAAGAACCATTCGCTTTGTTTTAATTTTTTGTATTATGCTTGGGGCAATTTTTTATCTTTATAAAGCTGTACCAAGCTCTTTAGTTCCTGAAGAAGATCAAGGTTTGATGATTGGCATTATTAATCTTCCTTCGGCTTCAGCACTTCATAGAACAATCTCAGAAGTTGATCATATAAGTCAAGAAGTTTTAAAAACCAATGGAATTAAAGATGCAATGGCTATGATAGGATTTGATCTTTTTACAAGCTCATTAAAAGAAAACGCTGCTGCAATGTTTATAGGCTTGCAAGATTGGAAAGATAGAAATGTGAGTGCTGATGAAATCGCCATGGAACTTAATAAAAAATTTGCTTTTGATCGCAACGCTTCAAGTATATTTATAGGCCTACCTCCTATACCTGGATTAAGCATCACAGGTGGTTTTGAAATGTATGTTCAAAACAAAAGTGGAAAAAGTTATGATGAAATACAAAAAGATGTAAATAAACTTGTTGCTGTAGCCAACCAAAGAAAAGAACTATCAAGAGTAAGAACAACCCTTGATACAACTTTCCCTCAATACAAGCTTATAATTGATAGAGATAAATTAAAACACTACAATCTTAACATGCAAGATGTTTTTAACACAATGAATGCAACTATAGGCACTTATTATGTTAATGATTTTTCTATGTTAGGCAAAAACTTCCAAGTAAATATCCGTGCAAAAGGTGATTTTAGAAATACACAAGATGCATTAAAAAATATTTTTGTAAGATCAAACGATGGAAAAATGATACCACTTGATTCTTTCTTAACTTTACAAAGAAGTTCAGGGCCTGATGATGTAAAACGATTCAACCTTTTCCCAGCGGCACAAGTTCAAGGTCAACCCGCACCAGGTTATACTTCAGGTCAAGCTATAGAAGCGATTGCTCAAGTAGCAAAAGAAACTTTAGGGGATGATTATTCCATAGCTTGGAGTGGATCAGCCTATCAAGAAGTTTCTAGCAAAGGAACAGCAAGCTATGCTTTTGCTTTAGGGATGATATTTGTCTTCTTAATTCTAGCTGCCCAATATGAAAGATGGCTTATACCTTTAGCAGTTGTAACAGCTGTGCCTTTTGCGGTATTTGGATCATTTTTATTGGTATATTTAAGAGGATTTAGCAATGATATATATTTTCAAACAGGACTTTTGCTCTTGATTGGACTTTCAGCTAAAAATGCTATCTTGATCGTAGAATTTGCAATGGAAGAGCGCTTTAAAAAAGGCAAAGGAGTTTTTGAAGCAGCTGTTGCAGCAGCAAAACTTCGTTTTCGTCCTATCATAATGACTTCTTTGGCATTTACTTTTGGGGTCTTGCCAATGATTTTCGCAACAGGAGCAGGAAGTGCTTCAAGACACTCTTTAGGAACAGGGCTTATTGGTGGAATGATCGCAGCATCAACTTTAGCGATATTCTTTGTGCCTTTATTTTTCTATCTTTTAGAAAATTTTAATGAATGGCTAGATAAAAAAAGAGGTAAGGTTCATGAATAAAATAATTTCAATTAGTGCTATAGCAAGTTTTACTCTTTTGATTTCAGCTTGCTCTTTAAGTCCAAATTTAAATATTCCCGAAGCAAACTATAGCATTGATAATAAGTTTGGAGCCTTATCCTGGGAAAAAGAAAACAATAGCTCTATCACAAAAAATTGGTGGAAAGATTTTGATGATGAAAATTTAAATAAAGTGGTTGATTTAGCACTTAAAAATAATAATGATTTAAAACTTGCCTTCATACACATGGAACAAGCTGCTGCTCAATTAGGTATAGATTTTAGCAGTTTGTTGCCAAAATTTGATGGTAGCGCAAGCGGTAATCGTTCAAAAACAGCTATAAATGCTCCAAGCAATCGAACCGGGGAAGTAAGTTACGGTAATGATTTTAAAATGGGGCTTAATTTAAGCTATGAAATCGATCTTTGGGGAAAATATCGCGATACATATCGCGCCTCAAAATCAGGCTTTAAAGCAAGTGAGTATGATTATGAAGCTGCAAGACTTTCTGTTATTTCAAATACGGTTCAAACTTATTTTAATCTTGTAAATGCTTATGAAAATGAAAATGCTCTTAAAGAAGCCTATGAATCTGCAAAAGAAATTTATAGGATTAATGATGAAAAATTTCAAGTTGGCGCTGTAGGTGAATATGAACTTGCTCAAGCAAGAGCCAACTTAGAAAGTATGGCTTTGCAATATAATGAAGCAAAATTAAATAAAGAAAATTACCTTAAAGCTTTAAAAATTTTAACTTCAAATGATTTAAATGACATACTTTACAAAAATCAAAACTATCAAGTTTTTAATCTTAAAGAATTTGACATTCCAACTGGAATTTCAAGTACCATCTTGCTTCAACGTCCAGATATTGGCTCTTCTTTAGAAAAATTAACTCAGCAAAATTATCTTGTTGGAGTAGCTCGCACGGCTTTCTTACCTAGTCTTTCTTTAACAGGATTATTGGGATTTGAAAGTGGGGATTTAGATACCTTGGTTAAAGGAGGTTCTAAGACTTGGAATATAGGTGGAAACTTTACTCTGCCTATTTTTCATTGGGGTGAAATTTACCAAAATGTAAATTTAGCTAAGCTTAATAAAGATGAAGCTTTTGTAAATTATCAAAATACTTTGATTACTGCTTTTGGAGAAATTCGCTATGCTTTAGTAGCTAGAAAAACTATACGCTTACAATACGATAATGCACAAGCAAGCGAACAATCTTACAAAAGAATCTATGAAATTGCTAAAGAACGCTATGATATAGGAGAAATGTCTTTGCAAGATTATTTAGAAGCACGTCAAAATTGGCTTAATGCTGCGGTTGCTTTTAATAATACTAAATATTCTTATGCTAATTCCATAGTAGATGTAATCAAAGCATTTGGTGGAGGATTTGAGCAAAGCGAAGATATGAGTAAAAATATAAAAGAAGAATCAAAAAATTTAGATATGTCTTTTAGAGAATAGTTTATTCTATTCTCTAAATAAATTAAAAATCTTTGTCTAAATCTGCATCTGTAATTTCATAAGCCTTGTAAATAGCAGGCAATAATTTTCTTATAGCATAATCAAAATGATAAAATTGCCTATATACCTCTTCTGGATTTAAATTTTTAGCATTCTTAAAATCAAATACTTCAGTATTATTGATTTTGGCAATATTTTCATCAAAATAAGAGTAAAACTCTGCTCTTTGTTTAAACAAAGCATTTAAATTTTGAACAATTTTGGCTTTATCCATTTTATATCCTTTTTAAATAATTTAAAAACTTAATCCCATTTTTTATTTAAGAAATAAAAAATTTACTCCTATTTTAGCTAAAAATTGATAAAGTTATATCTTAAATATTTTAATATATAGGCCACTTATGAATTTATTTCAAAATTTAGCTTTAAAATACTCTCATACTATGATGGAAAAATCCCTCCAAAAAGGTTTCAATGTCGAACTTTTAAAACAACCCGAAGAAAAAATTCCAAAACAAGACAAAAGCTATATGCTTTATGCCCATGTACCTTTTTGCCATACTTTTTGTCCTTATTGTAGCTTTCATAAATATTATTATGATGAAAATTTAGCCAAAGTGTATTTTCAAAATCTTAGAGAAGAAATTAAAATCATGAAAGATAAAGGTTTTGATTTTACTTCCATGTATGTGGGTGGTGGTACAACACTGATTAACGAAGAGGAATTATTAAAAACCTTAGAATTTTGTAAAAAATTATTTAATATAAAAGAAATTTCATGCGAAAGTGATCCAAATCATATTGATCCAAATAAGCTTTTTATGTTTAAAGGTATAATTGATCGTTTAAGTTGCGGAATTCAAAGTTTTGATGATGAAACTTTAAAAAAAGTGGCAAGATATAATAAATTTGGTTCATCTAAAGAACTTCAAGAAAAAATTTCAAAAGCTTTAGGAATTTTACCTATTTTTAGTATAGATCTTATTTTCAATCTTCCAGGACAAAGCGAAAAACAACTTTTAAATGACTTAGAAATTGCTACAAATTTAGCCCCACAACAAATCACAACCTATCCTTTAATGAAATCAAATCTTACCAAAGATAATATCGCTAAAAGTCTAGGAGTGAGCATTAAAGATAATGAATTTACTTATTATCAAATCATATGCGAATTTTTTAAAGACTATACCCAAAACAATGGTTGGAGTTTTTCTTTAGAAAAAAACAAGCTTAATGACGAATATGTCAGTTCTCATCATGAATACCTAGGAGTAGGCAGCGGGGCTTTTAGCTTTTTAGATGGGGAGCTTTTAATTAATGCATTTAATCTAAATGATTATGCTAAATTTATACAAGAAAAACAAAATGCTAATATAGCCAAAGCTTGTTTTGATAAAAAAGAGATTATCAAATATGTCTTTTTAACTGAAATTTTTTCAGGGAAAATAGAAATTGATAAATTTAATAAAACTCTAAATTGCAACCTCGAAAAAGAACTTTTCATAGAACTTTTAGGGCTTAAAACAAGTGGTGCCATCATAAAAGATCAAAATGCTTTAATCGCAACCGAATTTGGTCAATATCTTTTTGTGGTTTTAATGAAAGATTTTTACATAGGAATGGATCTTGTGCGTGCAGTATTTAGAGATGATAAGCGTCTTAAAAATAAAGATTATATCGATATCATGAAAGAAAATATTGATCCGCTTAACTCCGCTAGTATGGAATTTAAAGCGGAGACAAACTAAAAGGGGCGAACAACCATCATTAAAACGATAATAATAAACATTATAGTTGGGAATTCATTATAAATTCTAAAATATTTCCCACTTTTAGCAGAAGTATCATTTGCTAAAGCTTTTAAACAATAATAATTATGTATATGGAAAATAATCAAAAGTGTAACACAGGCAAGTTTAACATGCATAAAACCCGAACCTACCATTAAAACTTCCTTATGAGCATGCAACATTAAACTTCCTGTGATTAAAGTCACAATCATTGCAGGAGTTTGTATATAAAAATAAAGTTTTCTTTCTTGAATTTTTACAATCTCGACAAAACCTTTATTGTCTTTATGTTCAGCATGATACACAAAAAGACGAGGTAAATAAAAAAGACCCGCCATCCAAGAAACAAATGCCAAATAATGCACCCATTTAATCCAAAAATAATAATCATTAATCCATTCTGTCATCTTTTTTCCTTTTTTTAAATATTTCTTGTATTAAAATCAAAGCCACACTTATATTTATCATGACATCTGCAACATTAAAAATAGCAAAATTAAACCATTTATGCCAAAAAAACATATCCACTACACCTCCATGTATAAAACGATCCAATAAATTTGAAACACCAGCACCAAGCATCATTCCAAAAGCTATATTATGAGTTTTTAAAAGTGTTTTTTGCCAAAAAAGATAAATAAAAAGCACGCCAATTAAAGCAAGATGTAAATATTTTAAATTATGTTCTAAAAAACTCAACATTGAAAAAGCTACGCCTGTATTTAGAGCATAAGTTAAATCTAAGTATTCACTCTGCCATCTAAGTCCTGCTAAAGTTAAGGATTTTACCCATTGATCAAGGGCAAAAACCAAAACAAAGACACCCCAAAAATAAAAAATAAATTTAAAAGTTTTAGCCATTTAAAGCTTTCTTAAAAAACTCCACAACATTTTTCATTTCTTTTTCTAAGAGCTTAATATCTTTAGCTTCTAGCAAAAGTCTTATCAAATTTTCTGTTCCAGAATAGCGAAATAAGGTATTAATATTTTTATTTTCTAAATCTTTTTTTAATTCTTTTAAACCTTTAATTTTATCTAAATCTTTTTTTTCTGCAATTTTAAGATTGGTTAAAAGCTGAGGATAAGGTTTGACTTGACCCAAAATAGAGCTTGCAGATTTTTTCTTAGAAAGCATTAAAGCACTAAATTGCAAAGCAGCTATCAAACCATCTCCAGTTTTTGCATAATTACTAAAAATAATATGCCCACTTTGCTCTCCACCAAAATTTCCACCATTAGCTTTTAATTTTTCAAGCACATATTTATCGCCCACATTACAAGTATCAAGTTCTATACCATGTTTATTTAAAAATTCTTTTAAAGCACCATTACTCATTATAGTGACTACAACACTTGATTGTAATTTACCTTGTTCTTTAAGATAAAGTGCTAAAACCCCTAATAAACTATCTCCATTAGCCACTTCGCCTTTTTCATCTACAACCACCAAACGATCTGCATCACCATCAAAAGCAAAGCCTACATCTGCACGCAAACGCTTTACCTCAGCAGCTAAGTTTGCAGGATGCAAAGCTCCACAATTTTCATTGATATTAAGTCCATTAGGTTTATCGCTCATTACTATAACTTCAGCGCCTAATTCCTTAAAAACAGTAGGTGCTACCTTATAAGCTGCCCCATGAGCCACATCTAAAACCACACGCAAAGACTTTAAAGTAAGATCTTTTGGAAAAGAATTTTTAATAGAAACAATATATCTTCCTATAACATCATCAATTCTTTTTGCTTGACCAATTTTTTCCATATCTACCTTAGAGGCTTGTATAAGCTTATCATCAAAATAAATTTCTTCTATTTTTTTCTCTATATCTTCACTGAGTTTATTTCCATGAGCATCAAAAAATTTAATACCATTGTCATAATAAGGATTGTGAGAAGCTGAAATCATAATCCCTGCATCACAACGCATATCTTCAGTTAAGAATGCAATCGCAGGAGTTGGCATAGGACCAATTTGTATAACATTATATCCTATAGAAGTAAGCCCTGAAACAATAGCATTTTCTATCATATAGCCACTTCTTCTTGTATCTTTTCCTACTAAGATATTATTAGTAATACTTTTATCTTTAAAATAAATACCCGCAGCCATTGCTAAACGCATAGCCAAAAAACTATCTAAAAATTCACCCGCTTTTCCACGAACTCCATCGGTTCCAAAAAGTTTCATTGCAAACCTTTCTAGCAAAAATTTAAAGACAATTATAACAAAGCTAAGATAAAGAAATTTAAACAAGCTCTAAAAATAGAGCTTGTTTAGAACCTTATAGTTCAGGTTTAGGAGTTCTTTCAGTAGAAATAGGAAGTTGTGGATAAACAATTGCTGGTTTTGTTCCTGTTAAAGATTTTAAGAAAGTTTCAATACTTTTTGCTTCTTTATCAGAAATTTTAATGCCAAGTTGCACACTACCCATTTCCTTAATAGCATCTTTTAGATTCCAAATAGCGCCATTATGAAAATATGGAGCAGTTTCAGCAACATTTCTTAAAGTTGGAGTTTTTACCATGCCATTTGCATCACCTTTAAAATCGCCTAAATTTGCAAATTTATATTTACCAGCAACTTCGAACGCTTGCATATTGCCACCTAAATTCACACCATTATGACAAGCTACACAACCTTTATCTATAAAAAGTTTTAAACCTTGTTGCTCTTCTTTTGTTAAAGCTTTTTCATCGCCTTCTAAAAATTTATCAAAACGAGATGGAGTGATCAAAGTTCTTTCAAAATTTGCAATTGCATCAGCAATATTGTCAAAATTTACACCGCTTTTACCATAGATTTTTTTAAACTCACTCACATATTCAGGCAAAGATGAAATTTTTTCTACTGCAAGTTTAGCAGGAGTTGCCATTTCAGGATCAGCTTGGATTGGACCTTTAGCTTGATCAGCTAGAGTACCTGCACGACCATCCCAAAATTGAGTACTATTTAAAACTGCATTATAAACTGTTGGTGAATTTAAATGATGGGGATTTGCTGTCCATTTATGACCTATTGCAGTACTGATTCCATCTATTCCACCAAGTCCTACATTATGACAGGTATTACAAGAAATGATACCACTTTTTGAAAGGCGTGGTTCAAAATAAAGCTTTTTACCAAGCTCTGCTTTTTCAAGAGTAAATTCACTAGCCTTTACTCCATTTTGTTTCAAAATTTCATCAACGCCTTTTTGATCTTTTGGTAAGGCAACAAGACCTGAATTTTTAGCTTCATCTATAAGACTTGCAGCATTTAAGCTTGAAAAAGCAACTAAGGATGCGATTAGCAATGATTTTACTTTCATTTACAAACTCCTATTAAAGATAAATTAAAATAAAATAATAATCATTTAGAGCTTAAATAAAAATAAATATTATTAAAAAATATTTATAATTAATTAATACTATTTTTATCTTAAAAATTATTTTTTGTTTATTTATTTTCATAAGATATAATTTTTAGTTATAAATCTTAAAATTTTAAGATGATTTGAAAAGGATATTATGGAAAATTTAATAATTTACGCTTTTATATATCTTTTAGGTTCAATCCCTTTTGGGCTAATCCTAGCTAAATTTTTTGCTAAAACTGATATCAAAAAAGAAGGTTCAAAAAGTATAGGGGCAACCAATGTTTTAAGAGTAGTAAAAGAAAAAAATCCCAAACTAGCAAAAAAACTTGCCATTGCTACAATAATTTTAGATTTTGCAAAAGCAGCTATTCCTTTACTAATCTTAAAATTTCTTCATTATGATCAAGCTTTGCTTTGGAGCGTGGCAGTTTTGGCTATTTTTGGACACTGTTTTTCAATTTACTTGTTATTTGAAGGAGGAAAAGGCATAGCAACAGGAGCAGGTGCTATGATAGTTTTGCTTCCATTGGAAGTGCTTACAGCATTTATTGTATGGGTGGTTATTGGAAAAATTTTTAAAATATCTTCGCTAGCTTCTTTAGCAGCGTTACTTGCTTTTGTTGTAAGTTCTTTTATATTTAATTATGACTTAGAAATTCATACACATGCACCCGTTTTCATTATCGCTTTTATTATAGTATATAAACATCTACCTAATATTAAAAGATTGATTTTTAAAGAAGAATGCAAAGTCATATAAAAATAAAATTTCACTTTAAGTGTATCATCGGTATATTAGATTTCGAAAGAAGGAAAAAACAAAAAATTATTATCAAGCTTAAAGCTAAAGCAAATGAATTTTTAAATTATGCAGAGGTAATTACCAAAATTAAAAAATGGTATAAAAAAGAAGAATTTTACACCCTTGAAGAGTCTTTAGACTTTGTAAGCTTAAATTTAAAAAAAGATTTTCCTAATTTAACCAATCTTAACATAAAAATTTTCAAACCCCATATAATAAAAAATGCTACAGTTGGGGTTAAATTGAAAAAAAAATATTAATTTTTTTTTAAAGATATCTAAACATTTACTTAAGCTATGATATAATTCTTTAAATTTTTCTTAATAAGGATAGAACAAATGAGAATTTTAGTTATAGAAGATGAGATTAGCCTAAATAAAACAATTATAGACAATCTTAATGAATTTGGTTATCAAACCGATTCTTCTGAAAATTTTAAAGATGGAGAATACTTTATCGGCATTAGACATTATGATTTAGTTTTAGCAAACTGGACTTTACCTGATGGAGATGGAGCGGAACTTGTTAACACTATTAAGCATAAATCTCCAAGAACTTCAGTTATGATTATGTCTTCAAAAACAGACAAAGAAACAGAAATCAAAGCTTTGAAAGCTGGAGCCGATGATTTTGTTAAAAAACCTTTAGATTTTGATATTCTACTCGCAAGAATTGAAGCAAGACTAAGACTTGGTGGAACCAATGTTATTAAAATTGAAGACTTAGTTATTGATCCAGATGAGGAAAAAATTACTTATAAAGGTCAAGATATAGAACTTAAAGGAAAACCTTTTGAAGTTTTAACGCACTTAGCAAGACATTCGGATCAAATTGTATCCAAAGAACAACTTTTAGATGCCATCTGGGAAGAACCTGAGCTAGTAACTCCAAATGTTATCGAAGTAGCTATCAATCAAATTCGTCAAAAAATGGATAAACCGTTAAACATATCTACCATAGAAACAGTTCGTCGTAGAGGATACCGTTTCTGCTTCCCTAAAAAATCTTAACAATTTTGCACCTTCGGTGCAAAAAATTTATCTTTATTTCTATTTTTATATTTTATTTAAGTTTTGTTATTGTATAAACTAAAATTATTTTTTAAATTTTTGAAAGGTTATGATGTCTCTTTTAATTACAAAAGACTGCGTATGTTGTGATGCTTGCAGAGAAGAATGTCCTGATGAAGCTATTTATGAAAATAGTCCAATTTATGTAATAGACCCTGATCTTTGTTCAGAGTGCGTTAATGATTTTTCAGAGCCTGCCTGTATTGTTGCTTGCCCATATGAATGTATCATTCCTGATCCTGATAATGTAGAAACTATAGAAGAATTAAAACTCAAACATAGAGATAGAGAATTTTAATGGCAAAAAAAACAGCCGTTGTTGATCTTGGCTCAAACTCCATTAGAATGGTGATTTTTGAAAAAACTTCTAGATATGGTTTTTATACAACTTGCGAATACAAACGCAAAATAAGACTTGGAGAAAATGCTTATAATAATGGCAAAATTCTCCAAGAAGAAGCCATGCAAAGAGCCGAAGATGCCTTAGCTTTTTTCAAACAATGCGCTTTAAAGCATAAGTGCAAAAAAATATTTATAGTAGGCACATCAGCCTTAAGAGATGCCCCAAATTCAAAAAATTTCATTAAAAGAATCAAAGATAATCTGTCTTTAAATATACGCTGTATAGATGGAAAAAGCGAAAGTTACTTAGGTGGTCTTGCGGCTTTAAATTTATTAAGTCCTTTTAAGGATGGAACCACTTTAGACATAGGTGGTGGTTCTAGTGAATTGTGTTTAATAAAAAATAATAGAATTATTTCTTGTATATCTCTTGATATTGGCACTGTTAGGCTAAAAGAATTGTTCTATGATACTGGAAAAATGGATTCTTTAGAAGAATTTATAAAACCAATTTTAGAACAAATTCCTAAAGAATTTTGCAATCAAAACCTTATTGCAATAGGTGGAAGCTTAAGAGCAATATCTAATTCCATCATGCAAAAAAATTCCTATCCACTGAAAAATTTACATGATTTTCGCTATATGCTAGATGAAGAAAAAGGACATATTTTAAAAATTTTTAATTCAAACTTAGACTCTTTAATCAATTTTGGAATAAAAAAGGATCGTTTTGATACCATTAAAGAGGGTATATTTATTTTTTTAAAGATTGCGGAAAAAATAAAAGCCAAACAAGTTATCACGAGTGGGGTTGGAATCAGAGAAGGAGTTTATTTACAAGATTTGCTTCGTCCTAAAATCACATTTCCACCAAATTTCAATCCCAGTTTAAAATGTTTACAAGATAAATTTTTACAATCAAAACAAAAAAATAAAACTCCACATTTTGCTCTGCAAATTTTTACAACCCTTAAAAATCTTCATAAACTTAACGATAACTATAAGCATACTTTACTAAATGCTGCTAAATTATGCCATATTGGAGAATATTTAAATTTCTATTTTGCTAATGAACACTCTGCTCATTTTGTACTAGGTGGATTAAATTATGGATTTTCACATAAAGAAAAAGCTTTAATTGCTAGCATTATTAAGCTTAATGGAAAAAAAGTTAATCCTTATAATCTTGAACCCTATAAACAACTTTTACCCAATATTCATACCATTTCATGGCTTAATTTTATTTTGTGCCTAGCTAAAACTTTAAGCACAAATGAAGATAAGATTGATTTTGCTTTTGCAAACAATACTCTTTATATATATCAAGAAAACAAAATTCTTAATTTACCCAAAGATGAGCTCAAAAAAATTGCAAAACCAGCTACCATAGCATTAGCAATCAATCAAAAAATTTAAGATTTTTTACCTTTTTGACGCTGCTCTATAAGATTTTGAATTCTTTTTTTATTCTCTTCAAAAAAAGAATCAAAATTTTTCTCTGTTTTTTCTGTATGTTTTATTGTTTGTTCCTCTGGAATTTCAACACTTTCTAAAAGCACATTGGAATTACCTATTATCATTGTATAACGTTTATTAGCGTGATCAAAAACAACAAGTTGATTATTTTTATCTAAAAATCTTTGGAAAATCATAGTAAAATCTCTAGAAACATTGTTATTTTTATAAACCATAGTCTTTTTAAACCACCAAAGCACTATTAACAAAATAACTAAAATCAGCATTACTAAGATATAATTTGTATAATCATACCCTTCTAAACTTGTACTTTTTGGTTTAGGCATTAATTCTTGAGAATTATTCGCAGTTGTTGTAGGTGCAGATTCGATATTTGCTTTCCCTTGCTCTATAGCTCGTATCCTTACTCCAAATTTATCATTGATAGAGCTAAGTTCTAAATTAATATTTTGTTTGTTTTGTAGCATAATATAGGTATTATTATTTTTAGAACTAATACTAATTTTATCTACAAGTTGAGAGTTAAGTTCTTTTAATTCATCTTTAGAATACGTTAAATCACTAAAAGTTAAAAGAGTTAAATTTTTTTCTTTTTTTTGAGAAATATTGCCATTATAAGCATTATCAAAAGAAAGCATTAAATCTACTCGATCATTTCTATCGTAGATATTATAACTAATCAGCTCAACACTATATAAAGGTAAAATTAAAAAAAATAATACTAGTAATCTCATTTAAATTTCTTTTTTAAAGTATTGAAGCACAGTCTTAGAATCCAAAATTTCATTAATTCTTATAGCGAGATTTTTTTCATAAACCATAACCTCGCCTTTGCCAAAAATTCTTTTATTGATATAAAGCTCAACGCTTTCTCCAGCAGGCTTTTCAAGATCAATAACCGAACCTACTTCAAGTTTTAAAAGCTCTGCTACACTCATATTTGTAGTTCCGAGCTCGCTTACAAAATCTACTGTAATATCTAAGATATCTTCATAAGATTGTAAAAGCCCATGATGAATGTTAAACTCTATATCATCGCTCATTATTTGCAATATCCTATTCTAAAATAACAATTTTCAAATTTATAAGTTAAAGCTTCATCTAGAACTATTTCAGAAAAATCAACTTTTCCTAAATATTCGGGAATTCCAAGTTTATACTCGTCATCACCCTTAGCATCATTTAACAAATTTTTAGCATAACCTATAATCTGATTGGCACATTCTTTAGTTAAATCGCACCAGTCATCTTCTTTAAATTTTTCATCATTAATTAAAATTTCTGCAATTTTTTTTAAAAATTCTTTTGGAAAAAATAAATAAAAATTACATTCTCCTTCGCTTTTGCCCATGATAGGAATACTCGCTCCATAAAGTTCACCGCTTATATCTTGAGCTGCTTCAATGCGAAGTCTTAAGATATGCTCGCAAAAATGAGTGATGGAATACTCAAGAATCTTTAACATAGCTACCACCTTTATAAAAAACTTAATTTAAAATTATAGTAAATATAAAATAAAAATATGTTTTAAAATTTTATTTTTTGAAAATTTCTTCAATATCTTTCATTATTATATCCAAATTTCCTTGTTTAAAACACTTTACTATGCTAGTTCCCACAATCACTCCATCAGCAACTTTTCTCATTCTTTTTACATCTTGATTATTTTGAATGCCAAAACCTACAAAAATAGGCAAATTTGTAAAAGATCTGATTTCTTTTACTTTATCTTGTAAGACTGCTTCTTCGACACTTTTAGTACCTGTAATACCTATGCTTGCTAATAAATAAATAAAACCTTTAGCATGTTTTACTAACTTTTTAACCCTTTCTTTAGGGGTTGTAACACTTACAAGTGTAATTAAAGCTATATTATATTTTTCACACTCTTTAATTAAATCATCACTTTCTTCAAAACTTAATTCAGGTATAATCAAAGCACAAATCCCTAAAGATTTTGCTTTTTTCACAAATTTTTCCAAACCATAAGAAAAAATTAAATTATAATAAACCATAAAAACCAAAGCTTTTTTAGTTTTTACCCTAGCTAAAAGCTCAAAAACATTGTAAATATCTACACCTTGATCAAGAGCTATTTTTGCCGCATCTGCAATAATCTCACCATCGGCAATAGGATCACTATAAGCAACACCAAGTTCTAAAATATCAATAGGGCTTTGATCCAATCTTTGCAAAAAAGCTTCACTTGTTTGAAGATTTGGATAACCTAAAACCGTATAAGCCACATTTGCATTTTCTTTATAAAATTTTCTAAAATCAACCATAAATCACCCCTTTTTTATAATCTCTAATCATTTGCATATCCTTATCTCCCCTACCTGAAAGATTTACTACTATCACGCTTTTCTTTTTTAAAGTTGGACAAAGTTTTTCTAAAAACGCTAAAGCATGCGAACTTTCAATCGCTGCAATAATACCTTCCTCTTTGCAAAGTAATTTTAAAGCTTGCATACATTCTTCATCACTTATAGCATGATATTGCGCTCTTTTACTTTCAAATAAAAAAGCATGCAAAGGGCCAATTCCTGGATAATCAAGCCCTGCAGAAACACTATGCACAGGCAAGATATTGCCTAAATCATCTTGTAAAACCTTGGTTTTCATACCGTGAATAATGCCTGTTTTTCCCTTATTTAAAGTCGCTGCATGATAAGGTGTATCGATGCCAAGCCCCCCTGCTTCAATACCTATAAGTTTAACATTTTCATCTTTGATAAAATCATAAAAAATCCCAGCTGCATTGCTTCCACCCCCAACAGCTGCAATAATATAATCTACTTTTTTATTGAGTTTTTGAAGTTGCATTTTGCATTCTTTTCCTATAATGCTTTGAAAATGGGTTACCATTTTAGGATAAGGATAAGGACCTACCGCACTTCCAACCACATAAAAAATATTTTTAATATCTCCAACCCAAGCTTGAATAGCTGCAGTAGTAGCTTCTTTTAGAGTTTTAAGCCCACTTTGTACTGCATGAATTTTAGCACCCAAAAGCTCCATTTTATAAACATTTAAAGCCTGTCTTTGTACATCAGTTGCCCCCATATAAATTTCACATTCAAGTCCTAAAAGTGCTGCTGCAGTGGCTGTTGCAAGTCCGTGTTGACCTGCTCCTGTTTCTGCTATGATTTTTTTCTTTCCCATTTTTTTTGCTAAAAGGGCTTGAGCGATGGCATTATTGATTTTATGTGCTCCAGTATGATTTAAATCCTCGCGTTTTAAATAAATTTCATGCTGATATTTTTTGCTTAAATTTCTAGCAAAATAAAGCGGAGTAGGACGCCCCACATAAGTTTTTAAAAGCTCGTTTAATTCTTTTTTAAAGAGTTTATCTTTAGAAAATTTCAAAAAAGCACTTTCTAGCTCATTTAAAGCAAACATTGCACTTTCAGGCAAAAACTGCCCACCAAAATCCCCATAATATGCTTTTTTCATTTTTTCAGCTCCTTTAAAATTTGTTTTATTTTGTTGATATCTTTTAAGCCTTTTTCATCTTCAAGTTTTGAATTAAGATCTAAAATTTTAGCTCCTGTTTTTACGGCCTTATGAATATTATCCAAACCTATGCCTCCAGCTAATACAAAATCTTTAGTATAAGAACTTAATAAAGTCCAATTAAAACTTATTCCATTACCGCCCTTTAAAATTCCCTTAGCATCAAAAAGCACTAAATCAGCAAAAATTTCACTTTTTAAATCTAAACTATCTTCCACACTTATCACCTGCCATACAAAAACATTTTGTACCTTTAAAATTTCAAATTCTTCTTTGGTAATAGTGCGATAAATTTGTACTCCATCAAGCTTAACTTCTTGAATACATCTTAAAATTTGTTCCAAATTCTCATCTACAAAAACACCGACAACTTTTTTATCTTTTTCATGAAAAATTGCACTTAAATTTCTTGCTTGTTCTAAACTCACTCTTCTTGGACTTTTAGCAAAAATAAGTCCAAAAAAATCAATATTTAAAAAAGCTAAATCTTTAGCATTTTTTTCATCTTTAATGCCACAAATTTTAAGCTTTAGCATAAGCTTGATACTCCTTAAAATACTCTATAACCTTACCTGAATAAATGGCTTCTAAAATCATATCTTTAGCCACTAAAGGCGAACTTGCTTTATTGGCTGTATAAAGTGCAAACATAGCATTTAAAACTACTAAATCAAATTTTGCCCCTTGCATTTTACCACTTAAAATATCTTTTAAATCCTTAGCGTTTTCATATGCACTAGATCCTATGATTTCACTATGAAAAGCTCTTTTAAAACCAAATTGTTCAGGACAGATAGAATACTCTAAAATTTCTCCCTCACAAAGCTCATAAATTTTACTTTCATCACAAATACTAAGCTCATCCATACCATCATTTCCTCTTACCACTAAAGCTTTTTTGCGTCCTAAATTTTTTAAAACCTCTATCAAAAGCCTATGCACAGGTGCGTGATAATTTCCCATAAGTTGATATTTTAACTTTAAATTAGGGTGCAATAAAGGACCTAAAACATTAAAAACCGTTCTTACTCCAAGTCTTGATCTGATCTCTTTAAGTTCTCCTACTAAAGGATGAAAAAATGGAGCATGTAAAAAACTAAGCCCTTGATTATTTAGTTGTTTTAAAACTGATTCTAAAGTGTTTAGAGTAGTTATATTTAAAGCTTCTAACACATCTGTACTTCCGCTAGAACTTGAAATGGCACGATTTCCGTGTTTGGCTACTTTTACCCCTAAAGCTGCTAAAATAAAAGCACTAGTCGTAGAAACATTGATACTTTTAAAACCATCTCCACCTGTTCCGCAAATATCAATCATCTCACTCTCATCACTAAAAGTTTGAGAATATCTTAAAATTTGTCTTACAAAAGCACTTAAAGATTTTTCGTTTAAAGACTTTTCTGTGATTAAAATCAACAAAGCCGCCACTTGTAAAATTTCATAATCTTTAGACATAATAATCTTACAAATTTGCTCAAAATCATCGCTTTGTAAAAAATGATTTTCACTCATTTTTTGCAAATAAAAACTTAAAGGATTTTCTTGTTTTTGTGATTTTTTTATATCTTGTTTTAAAAAATTAGAAAAAAGCTGTAAGCCATATTCACTAAAATAGCTTTCAGGATGAAATTGCACACCATAATAAGGTAAATTTTTATGTCCCAAAGCCATAATCACACCCTTCTCATCAAGGGCTAAAATTTCAAGCTCATCACTAAGCTGTTTAACCTCTAAAGAATGATAACGCATCACGCTAAAATTTGGAGGCAAATTAGAAAATAATTCATTTTCCTTGCATTGTTTTATCAAAGAATTTTTTGCATGCATAGGCTCTTGCATCTTAACCACTAAAGAATCAAAAGCTAAAGCTAAAGCTTGATGTCCTAAACAAATGCCCAAAACAGGGATATTAAGCCTTGCTTTAAAAATTTCAAGACAAATCCCACTTTGACTTGGATGCTTTGGACCAGGACTTAAAATAATATGAGTAGGATTTAAATTTTTAATTTCACTCAGAGAAATTTCATCATTTCTTCTTACTAAAATTTCATCATTGCTGAGTTGCTCTAACATGCTTTTGACATTAAAAACAAAAGAATCATAATTATCAATTAAAAGTATCATTGATTTTCCTTTTTTAAATTTTCAAAAGCTACCAAAAGCGCCTTGCGTTTAGCACAAATTTCTGCATATTCTTTTTGACTCTCACTTTGCAAAACAATACCCGCCCCACTTGCCAAATAAGCCTTATCTTGAGTAAAAAAAGCGCAACGAATTAAAATCGCTAAAGTTATGTCTTCGTTAAAATTTAAAAATCCTACCGCACCACCATAAATTCCACGATCGCAATCTTCAAGCTCACTAATGATCTCTAAAGCTCTTATTTTAGGAGCTCCGCTTAAAGTTCCCGCTGGAAAAACTGCTTCAATCACATCGAAAATACTCGCATCTTCTTTCATATTGGCATACACTTCACTCACTATGTGCATTACAAATTTATTTTTAATAATAGAAAAAAGATTTTCCACTCTTGTTTGAGCGCCAAATTTAGAAGCATCATTTCTTGCTAAATCTACAAGCATCTTATGTTCACTAAGTTCTTTTTCATCACTTAAAAGATCTTTTTCTAAAGCTAAAAGATCACAGTTATTTTCCAAATTTCTAGTTCCAGCAATAGGGGCTAAATAAATCTCTCTTTTTTTAATTTTCAATAAAAACTCTGGAGAAGAACCCAAAACAACACCATATTTACTTGGAAAATAATACATATAAGCGCTTGGATTTAAAGCACTTAAACTCTCATAATAATCAAAAGCATTTACTTGATGCTTGATACAAAGTTGCTTACTTAAGACCACTTGAAAAATATCTCCACTTAAAAGATATTCTTTAGCTTTTTCACACATTTTTAAAAAATCATTTTTTTCATCTTCTAAAGAATTTAAAATTTCAAAAGCATTTTTTTGTTTCTTTTTAATTGGTTCAATATCATCTTTTAAATATTCAAAATATTTTGAAGCGCCAAATTTAAAAAACATCTTACTATTTTTCTCATAAATCAAATAAGCTTTAGCATTGGCAAATAAAAATAAAGGAAAATCATAATTTTTCTTAGAAGAAAGTGGAATTTTCTCAAACAAAGATACAAAATTCGCACTAAAAACTCCAAAAAATCCAGCAAAGTCGCAAATTTTATTCTTACTTAAAGCTTCATAATATTTTGCCTTAAACTCGCTAAATGATAATTCATTAGCATCTAAATAATCACAATCAATCCCTATAATTACCTTAGTCAAATCCTCTGCAAAATAAGAATTTTCAAATTTTTCAAGGATTTGTCTGTAATAAAAATTTACATTTTTAACAAACATAATAGGCCTTTTTTAAAAAAATAAAATAAATAAAAATAATACTAAAGAAAAAATTTAGATAAAAAGAAGTTTAGAAACGCCAAGAGCGAAGAGTGTGTGTAAGTTTTAAAATCAAAGAATTACCAAAAAAATCATTTTCACTCATCTTTTACCTTTCTTATAAAATATTTCAAAAATTAAGACTTTTATGAAAATTTTTAAAGTCTAAGTTAATTTTAATCAATAAATATAAATTTTGCTTTAAATTTAAAATAAATATTATAAAATCTTTATATTTTATAATATTTTGAAACATTTTTACGATGCTTAAAGTTACCAAAAAAATATTCTATTGTTTTAAAAAACTAAGATAATACTTAGCTTAATAAGATAAAATTATTCCGTATTTGAAATATTTAATATTTTTTAGGAAAAGCTATGGAAATCACAGATTTACCTTATCTAATCATAGGAATCATTTCAGGTATTGCTTCTGGACTTTTTGGCATTGGTGGAGGTATGATTATCGTTCCTTCTATGTTCGCACTTGGAGCAAGCGCTCACCATGCTATCGGAATTTCAGTATTGCAAATGATTTTTGCAGCAGTTTTTGGCTCTTATATTAATTATAAGAAAAAAAATCTAAATCTTAAAGATGGTGTTATGATAGGTTTTGGAGGGCTCATAGGGGCAAGCTTTAGCGGAATACTTTTAAAAGCTTTAAGCGATGTAGCTCTTACTAGCGTATTTTTGACGGTAAGTTGTATATTTTTTATCAAATATGCTTTTGGAATTAAAGAAAACATTGTGCAAATTCAAAGAAGCGTTTGGGTAAAGAATGTCATTTTATTTATTGCTGGAGCTTTTACTGGTATTTTTGCTATTTCTTTGGGAATTGGTGGTGGACTTTTAATTGCTCCAATTTTAGCTTATTTTTTAGGCTATGATAGTAAAAAAGTTGTTTCCTTATCCTTGTTTTTTGTTATTTTTGCTTCAGTCTCTGGTGTTATATCTTTTTCAAATTCTGGAGTTATAGACTCTGAAGTTATTCATAAAGGAATACTAGTAGGTATAGCTTCTATGGTTGGAGTTTTTATAGGAATTAAAATCATAGAAAAAATGCATATTTCAGCTCATAGAAAAATTTTACTTTGCGTATATGCCTTATCAATACTTGGAACCACCCACTCTTTGCTTAATAAGCTAAATCTTATAAATTTTTAACTTGGATTTATCCAAGTTCTTTTAATATTATTATGCTAAAATCTTAAATTTATTTTAATGTTTAGGAAAGACTATGAACGATACCATCAAAATCATTGGTGCAAGAGAAAATAACCTAAAAAATATCCACCTTGAAATTCCCAAAAACAAACTCATTGTTTTTACAGGACTGAGTGGAAGTGGAAAATCAACCCTTGCTTTTGGCACTCTTTATGCTGAAGGACAACGCCGTTATATAGAAAGTTTAAGTGCTTATGCCAGACAATTTTTAGATAAGGTAGGCAAACCTGATGTCGATAAAATCGAAGGTTTAACTCCAGCCATTGCCATAGATCAAAAAACTACTTCTAAAAATCCACGCTCGACCGTGGGAACCATCACTGAAATTTATGATTATCTAAGACTTTTATATGCAAGAGTTGGCATTCAACATTGTCATCAATGTGGACAAAAAATCTCATCTATGAGTGCAAGTGATATAGTCAGTGAAATTTTAAAATTTCCAAAAGGTGCAAAAATCATCATCTACGCCCCACTCATACGAGAAAAAAAAGGAACTTATGCAGATTTACTTGAAAATTTGCGCAACAAAGGCTATGTAAGAGCTCAAATTGATGGAGTTTTAGTAAGACTTGATGAAGAAATTGAACTGGCTAAAACCAAAAAACACACCATTAAACTTGTCATAGATAGACTTGAAATTCAAGAAGATTTACTTTCTCGCCTTGCAAGCGATATAGAAAAAGGCTTACAAGAAAGCTTTGGAGAAATAGAAATAGAAGTTTTAAATCATGAAGAAATAAATCTTAATAAACACTATCATTTTAGCGAACACTGCGCTTGTTTTGATTGTAAAATTTCCTTTGTTCCACTTGAACCTTTAAGCTTTTCTTTTAATTCTCCAAAAGGAGCATGTGAAGCTTGTGATGGACTTGGAATTCGTTATACTTTAGATATGAAAAAAATCATCGATGAAAATTTAAGCCTCGAAAATGGTGCTGTTAAAATCATGTATGGTTTTAACAAAAGTTATTATTATAAATTCCTAATCGCCTTTTGCGAACAAAATGAAATTCCTATCAAAATACCTTTTATGCAATTAAGCGAAGAGCAAAAACGCCTTGTATTATATGGTAATGCCAAAACTATAGAATTTCTTTGGAAAAGAAATCGTCTAAAACGCACTTTTGAAGGCGTGGTTAAAATGGCTTATGAAATGCTAAAAGATGAAAAAGATTTAGCCGAATATATGAGTGAAAAAATTTGCAAAGACTGTGGTGGGCATCGTTTAAAACCCGAAAGTTTAGCCGTGAAAGTAGCCAAAAAAGGCTTGGATGAAATTTTAGATATGAGCATAGAAGATAGTACGGCCTTTTTTGCAGATGAGAAAAATTTTTCCTATTTAAGCGAGCAGCAAAAACTTATTTCTAAACCTATCCTAAAAGAAATCAACGAAAGATTGTTTTTCTTGTATGATGTGGGGCTAGGTTATCTTTCTTTAGGGCGTGATGCAAGAACGATTAGTGGGGGTGAAGCACAAAGAATCCGTATAGCTTCACAAATTGGCAGTGGTTTAAGTGGAGTGATGTATGTCTTAGATGAGCCTAGCATAGGACTTCATGAAAGAGATACTGCAAAACTGATTAAAACTTTAAGAAATTTACAACAAAAGGGCAATACTCTAATTGTCGTAGAGCATGATAAAATGACCATAGAAGAAGCTGATTTTATCGTAGATATTGGTCCAAAAGCAGGAAAATTTGGGGGTGAAGTTGTATTTAGTGGAACTTATAAAGAACTTTTAAAAAGCAAAAGTGAAACTGCACTTTATATGAATGGTAAAAAACAAATTTCACAACTTCAAAACAGAACGCAAAAAGAATGGCTTGAACTTAAAAATGTAAATATTAACAATATCCAAGATTTAAGCGTAAAATTTCCTTTACAAAATTTAGTCGCTATAACGGGAGTTTCAGGTTCTGGAAAAAGTTCTTTGATACTTCAAACCCTACTTCCTTTTGCACAAGAGGAATTAAACCGTGCGAAAAAAGTTAAAAAACTTGGCGGAGTGCAAATAGAAGGACTTGAAAAACTTGATAAAGTCATTTATCTTGATCAAAGCCCAATTGGGCGCACACCACGTTCAAATCCTGCTACCTATACAGGTGCTATGGATGAAATCAGAAATCTTTTTGCCGCCACCAAAGAAGCCAAAATGCGTGGTTATAAAGCAGGACGCTTTTCTTTTAATGTCAAGGGTGGAAGATGTGAGAAATGTAGCGGAGATGGAGAAATCAAAATAGAAATGCATTTTTTACCTGATGTTATGGTAGTTTGTGATACTTGCGAGGGCAAACGCTACAATGACGCCACGCTAGAAATCAAATATAAGGGTAAAAATATCAGCGAAATTTTAAATATGAGTGTTTTAGAAGCGAGTGAATTTTTTACAGCCGTTCCTAAAATCAAACAAAAATTAGATACTCTAGTAAAAGTGGGTTTAGATTATCTAACCCTAGGACAAAATGCCACCACCTTAAGCGGGGGTGAAGCACAAAGAATCAAACTTGCTAAAGAACTAAGTCGTAGCGATACAGGAAAAACGCTTTATATACTTGATGAACCTACAACAGGACTGCATTTTGAAGATGTTAATAAACTCATCTTAGTTTTACAACATTTGGTTGATCTTAAAAATTCTGTTTTTGTGATAGAACATAATTTAGATGTGATTAAAAATGCTGATTATATTATCGATATGGGGCCTGAAGGCGGAGTTAAAGGTGGAAAAGTTATAAGCACAGGAAGCGTGGAAAAAGTCGCTAAAGAGCATAAGAAAACAAAATCCTATACAGGATATTATTTAGATCTAGAGCTTAAAAACGCAAGGAGTTGAAATGACACACGAACAAAAAATTGCATTTTTTAAGATTAAAAGATTAAGTGTTTATATATTTTTCTGTGCTTTATATAATTTTTATTACTTTTTTTCTTATGAAGGGGTGACGAGTTCATATGAAGCTGGGAACGAAATTCTTTATATTGGCGGTATATTTTTATGCTTCTTTTCTTGTATTTACATAGTTCTTGCTTTTATTTTTATGGTGGTCAGAATTCATTTTTTATTTTCTTCTAATAAGATTTTAATTTATTTTTTGCTTGCCATTATAAACCTTGGTGCATCTTTTTTTCTTTTGGAAAATAAAATTTTATTTTTAGGGCTTTTAGCTTTATTTTTCGTTTTTTATTTTTTATTTTCACTTACCCTTGCTTTGCTTTTTAAAGAAGTGAAAATGTCTTTTTTATTTGCATTTTTGTGCATGCTTTTGGCATTTTTATCTTTTATATTTGTCTATAAATCAAGCCTTTTATTTCTTTTCCTTACTTTGCATTTTTTGAGTTTTGCTTATGCCTTTGAAAGGTATAAAATTTTAAAAAAGCTAGATTGAAATATTTTAAAGAAGAAAAGTGTCAAATTTAAACTTTCATCAAATGTTTGAAATTCGAAGACAAAATGATTTTAAAAGCGTTAAAAAGTTTGCTTGGATAGTTTTTATAAGTTTTTTACTTTCAATTTGTTTTTATTTTTTACCTATCGTTCTTGATTTTATCTATGATTTAAAATTGTATAATTTTGATTCTATCGCTAACATTTTAACTATAATTTTTTGTGTGATTTTTTTAATTTCTTATTCAATTATGATTTTAAAACTTTATTTTACAAGTAAAAGTAAAGTTTTGTTGATAAGTTTTTTTATAGCTGCAAGCACTCAATTTATCGCTTTGTTTAACTTAATTCTTATTATGAGTGCTTATCCTCTCAGTCAGACGCGTATTGCTCTATATAGCTTTTCTTTTTTATGTCTTATAGTAGCCATTTTTTGTACTTTTATATTTTTTAAAACACTAAGAGCTTTATGTGAAAATCAAATTTATTTTCTCTTATGTTTTATTTTTAAAAGTATGATTTTGATAATTGTTTTTATATTTATGCTTTTTTTAATTCATAGCAAGCCTTCACTTGCTTTAGCCATAACTTTGTTTATGTTTTTTTTCTTTACAGGCTTATTGTTTGTCATTTATTACGCCCTATTTGCTTTCGCACTTAGTAAAAACCAAAATATCAAATTTATCCCAAATTTAAAGCTTTTATCCAATGAAAAAGAAAATATTTAACTATAGTATTTTATTTGTTATCTTTTTAAGCCTAAGTCAAATCACCTTAGTTTTTGTTTTTAATCACTATTTAACCATTGATTATAGCCTTTATGAATTACCGCCGCAAAACCTTCAAATGCTAAATTTAGCCGATCAAAAGCTTTATCATCTAAGAGAAAATTTGCGTTTTTTAAATTCTATTTTAACTTTTTTACTGCTAATTTTATTTTGTTTTATACATTTATTTTATTTTTTTATTTTTAGAAAAGAAAAATTGATATTTCCTTTGGCTTTTTGTTTTATTTATATAATGTTTGTTTGTTGTATTGATATGTATTTTCATCTAGAAAACGCTAACTTATGGCAATTTTTCATTTATTTAGCTTTTATTCTTTCTTTTATTTATATATTTCTTTTAGATAAATTTTTTCAAAGCCATCTTTTCAAAATTTATTTTATTTTTATCATTGTAGGTGCTATTTTTTTAAGATTAGATCTTGGAAATTTAAATTTGTATTTTGAAATTATCAAATCTTTTTTATTTCCTATCCATCTTTTTATTTTGTTTATTTTAATGCGTAAAAAAGAGTTTTAATGTTTGATTTTTTATATAATGATATTAGCTATTTAGGGCTTTTCATGGTGTGTTTTCTTTCAAGCACACTATTACCCTTAGCAAGTGAAGCCTTTGTTTTAGGCTTTATAAAACTTGATTTTAATCCGAATTTGGTACTTATCGTAGCCACTTTGGGTAATACCTTAGGAAGTTTAAGTACTTATGCTTTAGCGTATTTTGGAAAAGAAAAAATTTTAGAAAAATACTTTAGCAAATCCTTGAAAAAATTAGAAAATTTCAATGCTAATTTTGCTAAATTTGGAAGTATATTTGCTTTTTTTACTTTTTTGCCTTTAGTAGGAGATCTTTTTGCCTTGGGACTTGGTTTTGCAAAATATTCTTTTTTAAAAACTATATTTTTTATCTTACTTGGAAAATTAAGTCGTTATGCTTTCATAATTTTCATAGCAAACTCCTTTTAAAAGCCTCATTTTTATCAACTCTAAAAGCTTTGCATTATTAACATTTTTTAAAATTTTAACACAATTTTTAGTGCTTAAATCCACCCCTATACTCATTTTTGGTTCTTTAAAACAACGCCAACTCATACCTCTTGCCAAAGAACTATCGCAAATAACATCAGCATAACACTCATCAAAATCTGCAATACTAGAATCTAATGCGTAAGCTATCGTTAAAGCGTCATGTATCCAAGTTCCCTTTGTACCACGTGTTTTAGAGGCATAATCAATCCAAACACCTAAAGTTTCAACGATAAAATCACATAAAATATTCTTACCTTGCAACTCTTTTAAATCCTCATGAGTCAATAAAGTCTGCATGGTTGCATTATAAGGTACGAGTGTAATTTTAGCTCTTGAATTTAGCACTATACTAGCCGCCTCAGGATCAAAACCAAAATTTGTATCTTTAGTGTAATAAGGCATATCAAAACTGCCTCCCATAATAAAAAGCTCTTTAAGATTTATATCAAAATCTTTAAAAATTTTCATAGCCATAGCGATATTTGTCAAAGGTCCTATCGCACAAATAGAAATTTCTTTAGGATTTTTACTCACTAACTCACCCATTTTAAAAATCGCATCAGGATTTATATTTTCTAAAATTTCAGGACTTTTTATATTTTCCCAAAGATATTCAAGTTTAAAATTTTTTACACTTTCATCAAGTCTTTGACGCCAAGCTTTACTTGATTCTTTTAAGGCTTCATTCGCTCCCAAATAAACGGGGATATTTAAATTTAAACGTTTAAATAAATCCTTAGCCACACTATAGGCAACAAGGCTTGGAACATTACCGCAAACTGTGCTTAGCATTTCAAGTTTGATTTCTTTAGATGACAAAATCAAAGCAAGTGCTAAACCATCATCAGTATTTGCTCCTGCAATAGCATTGCCTATGTCCGTGTCTAAAATAAGTCTCATATCGCATCTTCTATTTTATTTAAATCTCTACCTCTAGTTTCTGGCGCAAAAAATGTAGTCACAAAACCTATACTTGCAGTTAATACAAAATATGTTGCAATAGGCCACCAAGTGCCATAATACGCAAGTAAAGCAGAAGCCACCATAGGCGCTGTTCCTCCTGAAAGAATAGAACCTAGCTCCTTAGCAAAAGCCATTTTTGTATAACGGTTTTTTACCCCAAAAAGCTCCACACCCCAAGCCGCTTGCACACCAAAAATCCCTAAAGATGCTAAAGACATACCTACAATAATAGTTAAAATCACAATAATTTCATTTTTACTATCTAAAAGTATAAAAGCAGGAAAAGCATAAATCATTAAAAGCAAACAAAACATTCTATAAGTAATACGTCTTCCAAATTTATCACTTAAATAACCCGCCAAAGGAATAACTAAAAACCCTACCAATGAAGCTATCATTACCGCTGTAGTAGCAACTGATTTGTCTAAAAGTAAAATTTTAGTCACATAACCTACAATAAAACCTTGCGCAAGATAAGAAGGTCCATTTTCGCCTATTCTTAAGCCCACCATAGTCCAAAAAGCACGACTTCTTTGCCAAAAACTTCTTTCATCTTTTTTTATATGCTTTTCGTTATTAAGACGCAATTTCATCATTTCATTTTTTTGCTTTTCAAAAACAGGGGTTTCTTTGACATGAAAACGAATATATACAGCAAAAAGAGCGATTAAAATACTTCCCATAAAAGGAACTCTCCAACCCCATTCTTTAAAACTTGCTTCATCCATTTGTACCATCAAAAGCCATACAAAAGACGCAAGCAAAGTTCCGCTATTTGATCCTAAAGCAATCACAGAAGAAACAAGCCCTCTTCTCTTGCTAGGAGCATATTCTCCAAGCATAACTGTTCCACCTGAAAGTTCAGCTCCCGCACCAAAACCCTGCATAAAACGCAATGCAACCAAACAAATAGGCGCCCAAACACCAATCACTGCATAACTTGGAATAAAACCTATCAGAGTAGTTGAAATTCCCATTAAAGCTATTGTAGCCATCATAACATTTTTTCTTCCGTGTTTATCACCTAAATAACCAAAAAACAAAGCCCCAATAGGTCTTGCAATAAAACCTATGCCATAAGTTACAAAACTAAGCAAAAGTGCAATTACTGGAGTTTGCTCAGGAAAAAACACTTCTGAAAAAATTGTTGCAGCTGCTAAACCATAAAGTGCAAAATCTGCATATTCCATAGCAGTTCCCAACCAGCAAGAAAAAACTGCCTTTTTAAAAACTTTCCTACCTTTAGGTGTGTTAAAATTCTTATCCGCAATTCCATCAATTTGCTGATTTGTCATTACATTATCCTTATATTTTAATATATTTTTTTATAAATAATTTGTAATTATGGCTAAAAATTGCAGTGTTTTTGCTTAAAGATCTTAAATTGTAGACATTTTAAGCAAAATTTTGAAATAATACAACTTAAAAATATATTTTATCAAAAGAAGAAATTATTATGAAAACTTTAACTATTATCGATACTTTTGGATTTTTTTTCAGACTTTACTACGCATTAAAAGGTTTTAAAAATTCACAAGGACAAGCTAGTGGAATGATTAGCGGTTTTGCAAATTTTATTTATAGCTTAAAAAATGAACATAAAAGTGATTATATTGTTTTTGCATTAGACTCCAAAGGAAAAACTTTTCGTAGCGAAATTGATCCAAACTATAAACAAAATCGCACTCCACCACCACCTGAACTTCTAGAACAAATTCCAATTTGCATAGAGATGATAGAAAAAATGGGTTTTATAAGCGTTTCTAGGGAAGGTTATGAAGCCGATGATATCATCGCTTCTTTTGTAAAAACTTGTGAAGATAGGGATATTTTTGTACGCATTATCACTCAAGATAAAGATCTTTATCAACTCATAAAAGATGGTAAAACAAGTATTTATAGCCCTATTTCTAAAAACGACTATGATGAAGCAGCGTGTTTAGAAAAATACGGAGTAAAACCTCATCAAATCAGAGATTTTTTAGCTCTTTGCGGAGATAGTTCTGATAATATTCCAGGCGTTAAAGGTATAGGCGCAAAAGGAGCCAAAACCTTACTTGATGAATTTGGCAGCATAGAAGGAATTTATGAAAATTTAACCCTAGTACGCAACGAAAGAAGTCGTAATTTGCTTTTAGAGGGTAAGGAAAATGCATTTTTAAGCAAAAAATTAGCTTCTTTGTATGAAAATTTAGAAGTGCAAGATCTTATAGAAAAAGCCACTTATCCTGATGAAGAACCTCTTTTAAAAATACTTGAAATTTTAGAACATTACGAACTTAATGCTTTGCTTAAAAAACTGCGTCAAAATCCTGATAATAAAGATAAAAATTTAGGTTTTAAAGCCACTTTAATACAAGATGAAAACAAACTTTTTGAAATTTTAAATACTCTTGATAAAGAAAGTATTATTGCTTTTGATACCGAAACTACAGGACTTGATACAAAAGAGGCAAAAATTGTTGGTTTTAGTTTTTGTATGAGTGAAAACGAAGCCTTTTATGTGCCTTTAACTCATAATTATCTTGGAGTAGGTGAGCAAATCTCATTGCAAAATGCCAAAAAAGCCATAGAACTAATCTTTAATCATTTTGTTATAGGGCACAATCTCAAATATGATTTTAAAATCATTCAAAATAATTTTGGATTAAATTTACCTCAAAAATACGCAGATACAATGATTTTAGCATGGCTTAAAAATCCTTCTTTAAGAGTAAATATGGATGATTTAGCCTTAAGACTTTTTAATTACGAAACCTTGCATTTTGAAAGCCTTGTTAAAAAAGGAGAAAATTTTGCAAGTGTAGAACTTGAAAAAGCTTGCAAATACGCCGCAGAAGATGCTTATATCACGTTAAGATTTTATCTTTATTTTTTAAAAAATCTTGAAACTCCTTTATTAGAACTTGCTAAAAACTGTGAATTTGATTTCATTAAAATCATTATGATGATGGAAGAAAATGGCATAAAGCTTGATACAAATGCACTTGAAGCCCTTATGAAAAAATTTGAAAATGAAATCAAAAATTTAAGTGAAGAAATTTATACTCTTTGTGAGGATAGATTTAACCTAAACTCACCTAAACAAGTAGGTGATATACTTTTTGAAAAACTTAAACTTCCAAGTGGAAAAAAAGGAAAAACAGGATATTCTACCGATGAAAAAGTTTTAAATGCACTTTTAGATAAACATCCTGTAATTGCCAAAATTTTAGATTATAGAGAACTTGCCAAACTTTATTCCACTTATTGCGAACCTTTGTTAAAACTAGCGTTAAAAGATGAAAATTCACGCATTTACTCAAGTTTTTTACAAACTGGAACTGCAACGGGTCGCCTTTCATCTAAAGATCCAAATTTGCAAAATATTCCTGCACACGGACAATACGCAAAAGATTATAAATCTTGCTTTGTAGCTAAAGATGGATTTAGTTTTATCTCTCTTGATTATTCTCAAATCGAACTGAGAATGCTTGCACATTTTAGCGAAGATGAAAAACTTTTAAATGCTTTTGCTAACGATGAAGATATACATGCAAGAACAGCTATAATGATTTTTGGAGAAAGCAATTATGAAACCAGAAGTGTTGCAAAAAGTATAAATTTTGGACTTATTTATGGCATGGGCTATAAAACTTTAAGTCAAAATTTAAAAATAGAAGCTCATTTAGCCAAATCTTATATAGAAAAATATTTTGAAAATTTTACTAGCATTAAAAAATATTTTGAAACAGTTAAAAACGAAGCTAAACAAAATGGTTTTATCACTACTTTAAGCGGTCGCAAGCGTTATTTTGATTTTGAAAATGCAAAACCTATGCAAATTGCCATGTATGAAAGAGAAAGCATTAATTCAATCTTGCAAGGTTCAGCAGCAGATGTAATCAAACTTGCAATGCTAGAAATCAATAAAGAATTAAATGAAGACAAAAAGCTTATTTTGCAAATTCATGATGAATTAATTTTTGAAGTAAAAGATGATTTATGTGAAAATTTTGTAAAAAAAACTAGAGATATTATGGAAAATATAGTAAAATTAAAAATAAAATTAAAAACAAGCTCAAGTATTGCCAAAAATTGGGGCGATTTAAAATAATCAAGGAGATATTTATATGGATCTTTCAACCATACTGGGAATGGTGCTTGCAGTTACTAGTATTTCAGTAGGAGATATACTAGAAGGTGGTAATCCTTTACATGTTGTACATCTTTCTTCCTTTCTTATAGTTATGCCAACAGCTGCATTTTGTGCAATGACTTCTACACATAAAAAAATTGTAAAAGCAGCTTATAAAGAACTCAAAGTTGTCTTTAAAGGCTCTGGAGTAAATCTACCTGAAAGGATAGCCCAGTTAATAGAATTTGCCATTATTGCAAGAAGAGATGGGCTTTTAGCATTAGAATCAAGAACCAATGAGATTGAAAATGAATTTTTAAAAAATGCTATGATGATGCTTGTAGATGGTAAAAGCTTTGAAGAAATTCACGAAAGCATGGAAATACAAACCGAACAACTTGAAGAGCATTATAAAGAATGTGCAGAATATTGGATAGTATTTGGAGAAACTTGCCCTACCATGGGACTTGTTGGAGCGGTTTTTGGTCTTATTCTAGCTCTTAAATTGCTAGACAATCCTCAAGCAATGGCAGCGGGTATTTCAGGTGCTTTTACAGCTACGGTTACTGGGATTTTTGGTGCTTATGCGCTTTTTGCACCTTGGGGAAGAAAAATGAAAGCTAATGGAATGGATCTTGTAAAAGAGCAAATTGTCATCACTGAAGCCATAAAAGGAATTGCAGAAGGTGCGAATCCTAGAGATTTGGAAGCTAAGCTTTTTAATTTCTTAAGTCACGATGATCCAAAAATTTCACAATTTGACAAAGGTTAAAAATGGCCAAGAAACATAAATGTCCAGAATGTCCTGCAGGTGAAAAATGGGCTGTACCTTATGCAGACTTTCTAAGTTTGCTTTTGGCGCTTTTTATTGCTCTTTGGGCAATTTCTAAAACAAATCCTGCTAAAGTAGAGGCTTTAAAAACCGAATTTGTTAAAATCTTTGATTATACCTCTACTCAAACAGTCAAAGAAGAGAGCAAAACCCAAGAAAAATATAAGGGTGCAGCAAAAGAAGAAAGTGATGAACTCAAATCGTTAAAACAAATGACTATGACACAGCAAGAAACCATCAAACGTCTTCAAGCGGCTCTAGATCAAAGCGACAATCAGGTTGCTCTTAACCTTCCATCCAAAGTTGAATTTGAAAGAGGTAGCGCTCAAATCGTTTCAGCTGATATACAAGATTATTTAAAACGTATGGCTGAACTAACAACATATTTGCCACCTCAAGCAAAAATAGAAATTAGAGGCTATACAGACAATAGCGACTCTATTATAAGAAGTTATGAACTCGCCTACCAAAGAGCAGAAAATGTATTAAAATATTTTATAGAAGGTGGAGCAAATTTGAAAAATATTAGCATTAAAAGCTACGGGCTTAATAATCCCATCAATGGAAATCCGCAAGCCTTAGAAAATAATAGAGTAGAAATATATTTTAAAGTCGATACAGCAGATACAAGCACTCAAAAATCTGTTCTTGAACTTATCAATAAAATAGGAACTAAAACACCTTAAAAGTTTTAGTTTCCTTTTTTTACTTGACCAGCTAAACGACTCTTATTATTTGTATTATAAACAAATCCTAGCACCTCAGCTACAGCTTTAAACATTTCCCTAGGAATAAGATCATTAACATCACAAGCTTTATAAAGCTCTCTTGCTAAAGGAGGATTTTCATAAACCACAACATTATTTTCATAGGCTACTTGTTTTATGCGAAGAGCGAGAAAATCCACTCCTTTGGCAACAACCCTAGGGGCTTGTTCTTTACTTGTATCATAACGAATAGCTACGGCATAATGCGTTGGGTTTGTGATCACCACATCCGCACCTGCAACATCTTGAACCATACGACGACGCGCAGCTTCCATTTGAAGTCTACGAATTCTACCTTTAACCTGAGGATCTCCTTCCATTTGTTTATACTCATCTTTTATTTCTTGTTTGCTCATACGCAAACCTTTAAAATACTGAAAACGCACCAAAAAAACATCTAAAACAGCAATAATTAAAAAAGCAACTATAACAATAGCTGCTAAAACAATAGCTCTGTCTCTTAGCCAAGTAAGCTGTGCAACCATAGTATAAAGCTCAACTCTTGGAAGCTCTTGCATAAATTTAAGTAAAACTATAAAAGCTATAGTAAAAACAATACCCACTTTTAAAATAATTTTTATACTTTCAACAATTTTTTTCAATGAAAAAAGGTTTTTTAAACCTTTTAGAGGATTGATTTTTCCTAAATTTGGCATAATAGGTTTAGTTGTAAAAATAAAACCAAATTGCATAATATTTCCCAAAACCCCAGCAATCATAATACTTAAAACAATAGGTGCAAGAATAATTAAAACCTCAAAAATGCTTTTAATCATAATGGCTTGAATAATACGCAAATCAAATTCAACACCAATAAAACTTTGATAGTATCTATATAAATTTACAATTCTCTCGCCCATAAAACTCATCATAAGTAAAGTTATAGTTACTCCAATTATCAAAGTTACAATAGCTGCCGCATCTTGAGACTTTGGAACATTACCTTCTTTACGCGCATCTTCTATCTTTTTGGACGTGGGTTCTTCTGTTTTTTCTTGATCTTCGCCTGCCATATTTTAGCCTAAGTAAAAATTTTAATATGTGTGTAAAATTATAGTAGAAAATTTATGAATTTCAATTAAAGAATAAAAATGAAGAAAAAGCCTCATGAAGAGGCTTTATACTAAGAAATTAAAGTTTAGCTTCGTTTTTACCAAGATATTCAGCCACGCCTTTAGGGTTAGCTTTCATACCTTCATCGCCCTTATTCCATCCTGCAGGACAAACTTCACCATGCTCATTTGTAAAAAGCATAGTATCAACCATTCTTAACATTTCATCTATATTTCTACCTAGTGGTAAATCATTAACCACAGCATGGCGAACTGTTCCATCAGCATCAAGCAAGAACGAACCACGAAGGGCAACTGCTTCTGCATAAAGTACATCAAAATTTCTAGCAATCTGCTTAGTTAAGTCAGCAACAAGCGGAAATTTAACCTGACCAATACCACCTTGATTTACTGGAGTATTTTTCCAAGCAAAATGTGAAAATTCATTATCTCCTGAAATTCCAATTACTTCAATACCGCGGTTTTTAAATTCTTGATATCTTTTGTCAAAAGCTATAATTTCTGAAGGACAAACAAAAGTAAAATCTTTTGGATAAAAGAATACTACCGCTCCTTTTGGGCCTATGTTTTTGTAAAGATTAAAATCTTGAACAATTTCATTGTTTCCTAATACCGCTGGAGCAGTAAAATCTAAAGCTTTTTTAGTAACTATCATATTTTCTCCTAAATAATAAATTTTATTGATAACGAAATTATATCGTTTAAATCTTTATTTTTTTTTAAATATCCAAAATAATATTAAAAATTTAAGAAAGTTATAATTATTATCAAATAAGGTAAATTTTGATTATCAAAATTTACCTTATTTAAGAATTTTATGCTAAAATCATTTAAATCTTAATATTAAAAAGGAGAAAAAATGGCTGTAAAAATTACAGATATATGTATTGCTTGTGGTTCTTGTATTGATGAGTGTCCAGTGAGTGCTATCGTTGATGATGCTAACAATCCAGAAGGTGAAGATAGATATTATGTTTATGCAAACAAATGCGTTGAATGCGTAGGACATAATGATCAACCAGCCTGTGCTAGCGCTTGCCCAACAGATGGATGTATAGTTTGGAGTGCTGTAGAATCAGGACAACCAAGTCGTGATAATATTGGCGCTGATATGAGAAGTGGGGACACTCCAGTTTTTGCATAATTTTAAAAAAAGAAAAAGCTAGGAATCTCTAGCTTTTTCTTTTAATTTAACTTTCTTTAAACAAATTCAAGTATAATTTTAAGCTTTATTAAAACAAGGAGTTATTACAAAGATGGAAAAAACTTTATCTATAATTAAACCTGATGCTGTTAAAAAAGGTGTTATAGGAAAAATTTTAGATCGTTTTGAAAGCAATGGATTAAGAATCGCTGCAATGAAAAAAGTTCAACTTAGCAAAGAACAAGCTGAAAATTTTTATGCTGTTCATAAAGAAAGACCTTTTTTTAAAGACTTGATTGAATTTATGATTAGCGGTCCTGTTGTTGTTTCTGTACTAGAAGGAGAAGGTGCCGTATTAAAAAATAGAGATTTAATGGGAGCGACAAATCCTAAAGAAGCTAAAGCAGGAACAATTAGAGCCGATTTTGCTGAGAGTATTGATGCTAATGCTGTTCATGGAAGCGACAGCTTGGAAAATGCAAAAATAGAAGTTGAATTTTTCTTTAAACCAAACGAAATTTGCTAAATGAAAATCCCTTTTTCTAAGATTAATACAAAGGAATATCCTTTTAAACTTAATCTTGAGAATATGATTTTTGAAGGAAATTTAGTAAAAATAAATCCTAAGCTTGTTAAAATAAATGCTATTATGCAAGGTTTTATCTATAGACCTTGTGATAGTTGTGGAACTGAGTTAGAACTTGAAATTAAAGAAAATTTAGAACTTTTTGCAAGTGATGGTATTTTTAAAGATGAAGCAAACAAATTGAGCAATACTATAGAATTTTTCGATGGACATATTGATTTAATAGAAGTTGCTATCAGCGAGCTTGAAGCTTATTTGAGTGATTATTTTTATTGCATAAATTGCAATAATTAATTAAATTTTATAAAGGAGAAAAAATGGCAGTACCAAAGAGAAGAGTGAGCAAAACTCGTGCAGCTAAACGCAGAACTCACTATAAAGTTAGTCTTCCTATGCCTATAAAAGACAAAGATGGAAGCTACAAAATGCCTCACCGTGCGAATCCAACAACTAAGGAATATTAAAATCAATGATTAACATTGCCATTGATGCAATGGGTGGTGATTTTGGAGAAAAACCCATTATAGAAGGCGTTTTAAAGGCACTAGAAGCAAAACCTTTTAACGCTATCTTAGTGGGAAATTCTAAAATTCTAAAACCTTTAATACCAAAAAAATTAGAGCAATATATACAATACGAAGAAGCTAGTGAAATTTTTTCGATGAATGAAAATGCCACAGATGCTTTAAAAAATAAAGAAACAACCATATACAAAGCTATTAATTTATTAAAAGAAAAAAAAGTAGATGCTGTAGTTTCAGCGGGTCATAGTGGAGCAAGTATGTCTTTGGCTACCTTAAGGCTTGGAAGACTTAAAGGTATTTCAAGACCTGCTATTGCCACTTTAATGCCAAATATCGTTAACAAAACTTTACTTTTGGATGTTGGAGCTAATACAGATTGTAAAGCTGAAAATTTATTTCAATTTGCCATAATGGGTGAAGTTTATGCTAAAGAAATTATGCAAATTCAAAAACCACGCCTTGCTTTACTTTCTAATGGTGAAGAAGAATGCAAAGGTAATGAACTTACCAAAGAAAGTCATCAGCTTATGAAAAAAATTCCAAATTTTATAGGTAATGCTGAAGGTAGAGATATTTTCAATGGTGAAATAGATGTTTTAGTCTGCGATGGTTTTGATGGAAATGTTATCTTAAAGGCTTGTGAAGGTGTGGCAACAGCTATTTTTCAACTTCTAAAAAACGAAGTAAAGCAATCTTTTATTTCTAAAATAGGTGCTTTACTTATGAAGCCATCTTTTAAAAAATTAAAAAAACACACAGATTGGCAAGAATATGGCGGAGCACCCCTTCTTGGAGTTAATGGCTGCGTGATCATAAGTCATGGAAAAAGCGATTCTAGAGCTATTAAAAATGCAATTTTTCAAGCTATAAATTTTAGCCAATCTCATATCAATAAATTTATAGAAAATGAACTTGGGAAATACAATGCTTAAAGCCAGTCTTAAAAGTATAGCTTCTTATATTCCAGAAAAAATTTTAAGCAATGCTGATCTTGAAAAAATGGTAGATACCACCGATGAATGGATCACTAGACGCACAGGTATTAAAGAAAGGCGCATTGCTAGTGAAAATGAAAATACTAGCGATTTGGGCACAAAAGCTGCATTAAAAGCCATAGAAAGAGCAAATTTAAAACCTGAAGATATTGATGCGATTCTTGTAGCTACTTTAAGTCCTGATTATTTTACTATGCCTTCAACGGCTTGTAAAATTGCTTCAAATTTAGGACTTGTAAATATTAGCGCTTTTGATATTTCAGCAGCTTGTTCTGGTTTTATCTATTTGCTTGAACAAGCTAAAGCCTTAGTAGAAAGTGGTTTGAAAAAAAATGTTTTAATCATAGGAGCTGAAAAAACAAGTTCAATTATGGATTACAATGACAGAAGTATTTGCATACTCTTTGGAGACGGTGCAGGTGCTGGAGTTGTAAGTTTGGATAATGAAAATCATATCCTTGATGTACATACTGCAAGCAATGGTAATTATGGAGATCTTTTAATGACTCAAAGATCGCAAAAATCAAGCCTATGTCAAACACTTTCTATGCAAATGAAAGGCAATGAAGTTTTTAAAATAGCAGTAAACACGCTTAGTAATGATGTTGTAGAAATTTTAGCTAAAAATAACATTTTAGCACAAGAAATTGATCTTTTTATTCCTCATCAAGCTAATCTACGCATCATTAAAGCCGTCCAAGAAAAACTCAATCTAAGCGATGAAAAATGTGTGATCACTGTACAAAAATATGGCAATACTTCAGCTGCTTCTATACCTATGGCAATGAATGATGCCTATGAAGAAGGTCGACTTAAAAAAGGAAATCTGATCTTACTAGATGCTTTTGGCGGTGGTTTTACTTGGGGATCTGCGCTTTTAAAATTTGGAGGAGAGAATTTTTAATTCTCTCTTAGCTTTCCAAAAGCTTGAATTTCTACCAAATAACCCTCTGCTAAAGCACTTCCTACACAAGCTCTAACAGGTTTAGGATAATTTTTAATCCAAGCATCATAAATTTCATTCATTGCATCAAAATCTTGCATATTAGCTAACCAGATTTGAATTTGAATCAAATCTCCTTTGTTTGCGCCTATTTTTTCAAACAAAGCATCAAGTTCTGCAAGCGCTTCTTTAGTTTGTTTTTTAATATCTCCGCTAGGTTCAAAAGCCACTTGTCCTGCAGTCTTAAAATATTTATCAAAAACAATAATTTGCGACATTCTATCGCACTCATCAAAACGCTTTATCATGCATATTTTCCTTGAAATTCTTTCATAAATTCACACAAGGTTTTTACCTGATCCAAATTAAGCGCATTATAAATACTTGCACGAATTCCTCCTAAAATTCTATGTCCTTTAAGTCCTATCATTCCAGCTTCTTCGGCTTCCTTTACAAAAAGAGGCTCTAAATCTTTATTTTTAGCAATATTAAAACTCACATTCATTAAAGATCTATCCTTTTTATCTGCATGTCCTTTATAAAATCCATTACTTAAATCAATACATTCATAAAGCATAGTAGCTTTTTGAGAATTTTTCTCATGCACTTTATCAAGCCCACCTTGATTTAAAAGCCAATCCATTTCAAGATTAAACATATAAATGGCAAAGGTTGGAGGCGTGTTAAACAAGGACTGATTCTCAGCATGAGTCAAATAATTTAACATACTAGGAATTTGTTTATTTTTAGATCTTTCTAACATATCTTTACGGATAAAAATACAACTTAAACCCGAAATTCCAGCATTTTTTTGCACTCCGCCATAAAAAAGAGCAATATTTGAAAAATCTACTTTTCTAGAAAAAAAATCACTCGATGCATCCACAATCAAAGGAGTTTTAGTTTTAGGATAATTTTGATATTGAGTGCCGTAAATAGTATTGTTAGAACAAATATAAGCATAATCAGCATTATCGCTAAATTCCACTCTAGGAATATGATCGAAATTACTTTCCTCACTACTTGCTACGGTTTTAACATTGACACCTAAAATTTGTGCTTCTTTAATCGCTTTTTTTGTCCAAACTCCTGTATTTGCATATTCACAAACCCCATTTAAAGCTAAATTCATAGGAATCATAGCAAATTGCAAACTTGCTCCACCTTGTAAAAATAATACTTCATAATCATCATTTAACTCGTAAAGTTTTTTAGCTTTCTCTTGTGCTCCAAAATGCACTTCTTCAAATACTTTTGTGCGGTGAGAAATTTCCATTATAGAATAACCCCTACCCTGATAATCACAGAGTTCTTTTTGAGCTTGCTCTAAAATTTCTAAAGGTAAAGTCGATGGCCCTGCACTGAAATTGATTTTTCTCATAATCTATCCTTATAAAATTTTTGCTTCTTTTTGAGAAGTTTGAGAACTTAAAATAACGATATCATCACTCTTAAGATCTTCTAAATTTGCTATTTTACCATTTTTTCTGATACAAATAAACTTTTTGCTTTTATTAAAAAAATTCTCATGTTGCAAATAAGCATTTTGCAATTTATCTAATTTTAATTCATTATAACGCATTTGATTTGCCAATAGATGATTTAATTGCTTTTCTATATTATGGCTTTGTTTTATTTTTTCATCTATTATTTTTGGCAAAGAATTAAATTTGAAAAATTTGCTTAAATTTAAAAGCAAATTTTCATAATTTTGTATTTTATAATTCCAAAGTTGCATTAATTTTTCTTCCATTAAATCCAAACTTTGCTCTATATCCAACTTAGAATAAAACAAAGTATCTATAGCAGCTGAAGGCGTTGGAGCTCTAAAATCTGCAACAAAATCACTAATAACATAATCAATCTCATGTCCTATGGCTGAAATAATAGGAGTTTTTGCTTTAAAAATCTCTCTTGCTAAATTTTCATCATTAAAACAAAAAAGATCTTCTCTGCTTCCTCCACCACGTGCTATAATAAGAACATCTAAATCCATATCATCGGCTTTTTTTAAAGCTTGTATAAGAGAAAAAGGAGCATTATTTCCTTGAGTTAAAGCATCAAAAATATAAATTTTTGCCAAAAAATATTCTTTTTGGTGAATAAGTTTTAACATATCTTGCAAAGCAGCAGAAGTTTTTGAAGTGATAATGCCTACTTTTTTAGGAAATTTTGGCAAAGATTTTTTAAAGCGTGGATCAAAAAGTCCTTCTTTTTGCAAACGCTCTTTTAAAGCCAAAAACTGTGCTTCCAAATCCCCAAAACCTGCTTTTTTCATACTAGTAGCGATAAATTGATAACGACCACTTTCAGGATATAAACTTACACTTCCACAAAGCTCTAAAAAATTCCCCACAGCTGGTTTAAATCCGACTTTTAAATTAGCTCCTTTAAACATAGCACAAGCAATGCTTGATCTTTCATCTTTTAAATCAAAATACCAATGTCCTGAACCATGCAAAGTAATTTTTGAAATTTCTCCACTTAAAACTATATCATCAAAATGTGTTTCTAATAAAGCCTTTGCTTTAAGATTTAATTCTGTTGGTGTCATAGTTTTTTTGCTATAAACATTGAACTCACGCCAAAGCTAAAACTTTTATAATCAAGTATTTCAAAACCAGCATTTTTAAGTTCTAAGATGAACTCTTCCTTACTTAAAAATCCTTCAATAGAGTTTGGCAAATACTCATAAGCACTTTTATTTTTACTGATTATCCCACCTATACTTGGTAAAATATTTTTAAGATAAAAATCTCTACAAGCTGCTATAAATCCACCCTTTTCTCTTTTTGTAAATTCCAAAACTACCAAAATACCATCTTTTTGAAGTACTCTAGCAAATTCACTTAAGGCTTTTTGTCTTTCTACAACATTGCGAATGCCATAACTAATGCTTAAAATATCTAAACTTTGACTTTCTAAAGGTAAATTTTGCGCCCCTGCTTCTATAAATTCGACATTTGGAAATTTTTCTTTTGCAATATTTAGCATGCCACTACTTGGATCAATACCTTTAATATTTAAAATATTTTTTTCCATTTTTAAAGCACTCTCTTGCCAAATCTCTATCATATCCCCTGTGCCACAGGCAATATCAGCGATTTTTAAATCTTTTTTTAAATACAAACTCATCACTCTTTGACAAGCTTTTTTGCGCCACGCTACATCAGCTCCAAAGCTTAAAATTCTATTCGCCTTATCATAAGTAGGTGCAATTTGATTAAACATTTCTATAATTTTTTCTTGTTTTTGCATTTTTATCCTTTGTAAATTTTCAAATTTTTACTTGATTTTTTAAGCAATTTGCAAAATTTATTTTTATTATTGATTATTTTCGAAAAAATATTTTTATCTCTATCTTTGCAATATTTTTCATAAAGTTTGTTTAAATTTTTTATCTCTAAAAAACGATAAAAATATTCTAAAAATATTGCCAATTCAAAAAAACTATTTTCAAAAAGCTCTAAATCAAAATTTTTTAGTATATTTTTTCTAAATAAAATAATTTTTTTTCTAAGTTCTAACGCAACAAGTTGTTTAAAAAACCTATCTTTGCAATCGCCTTCATAAAAAGAATTTTCCTTTATGAAAAAATCAAAATCATTAAACAAATCTTGGATTTTTTCATCGCTTAAAAATAGCAATAAATCTTGATTTGAATTTTCACTTGCTAAAATATCTTGAGTTTTTTTCGTTATATCTTTAAACTTTAAAGCCAAAATATTACTCAAATTTTTATCTAAAATAGTATTCATGCTTGATAAAACTATATACAAACTTCTTGAACAAAATAAAAATTCACATAAACTTTGCTTATCTTTTCTCTCTAAAGATAAAGTCCAATAAAATTTTAATTTTTTAAATAAATAAAATAAAAAAATCCTAAATCCATCATAAGCATTAATATAATTTGGAAAATCCAAGCTAAAATTCTGATTTTTTTCTATAATTTTAAAACATTTCTCTATATCAAACTTTTGATATTCAAAACCATATAAAACGATATGTTTAGAATTTAAATCATGATGTAATTCTTTTTGAATTTTAAAATCTTTAGGAATTTTAAATTCATTGGAACTATCCAATGTTGGAAAAAATATTTTTAAAATACAAATTTTAGGCTCTTCATACATATCAATATAACTTTTTAAAGAGCAAAATTTAAATTCGAAGCGTTCTTTTTTAATACTCTTTCCTATAATCTTTTTTCGAGCTTTTTCAAATTTTTTTTTAGAAATTTTCTCTTCTTGATTCTGTTCTAAAATTGAATTATTAAATTTTGTAATTTTATAAAATTCATTGCAAAAACTTTGAAATTTAACACTATGATTTGAAGTTATTTGAGTATAAAAAGTTTCAAATTTAGAATTTCGAAAAGGTATATTATCTTTTTTTAAATTCCCTAAAAGAGTACAATCAGATAGTAAAAAGTTTTTTTGAATTTCATAAACCATTAAAATAACCCTTAAAATATATGGGTTATTTTAACCTTATTTTGCTTAATGACACTTTTTACAACTATCAACATAAGCACAAACGGACAGATGATTGATGAGATTGCCTATCTTTTTTTCTAAATGCTCTTGATATTCATAAAGCTTAGCATCTTTAAAACTTAAATCCTCTATACCACCACATTTGGCGCAAACAACATGAATATGTTCTTCTTCATAGATATCGTAACAAGTTTTTTGATTTAAAACATTGATTTCAACAACTAAACCTTGTTCTTGTAAAGTATTAAGATTTTTATAAACCGTCGCTAAAGAGATTGAAGGGTATTCTTTTTTAATTTCTGTATATAATTCATCAATATTAGGATGCTCATGTCTTTTTAAAATTTTTAAAACACATAGTCTTTGCGGAGTAGCTTTTAACTCATGTTTTTTAAGCATTTGTAGTAATTCCATTGTATTTATTCCTTGCTTTTTTAAGTGGAAATAATAATAAAATTTTTATTAAAAGAAGTTTATATTAAATAATATTTTTTATTATTTAATGATAAAATTTTAAAACTTTCGTCAACAAACTATTGACATCTTTTTCTAGATTTTTTTCCACCTCACTTGTTTTTCCATGTTCAATAAATTTGTCTTCATATTCAAAGCTAATAACTTTTACATGCAAATCATATTTTTGTAAAAAATTATTAATTAAACTTTCTATACCGCCAATTTTAACATTTTCACTAAAAATAAACCAAATTTTACTTTTTTTAGCAAGCTCACACAAAAGCTCTTCATCTAAAGGTTTAGCAAAAATTAAATCAATCAAATTAGCATTATTATTCATTTCTTGCAAGGCTCTTAAAACTTGCCACGCTTTTGCCACACCTTGTCCATAACCTAAAAAAGCAATTTCACTACTATTTTTTACAAGCCATTGCGCCTTACCAAGTTTTATCTCACAAGGATTAAATTCTTTATCCAAAATAAAACTCCCTCTAGGATAACGAAAAGCAATAGGTCCTTGATGTAAATAAGCATACTCCATTATATTTTGCATCATTTGTTCATCTCTTGGAGCTAAAAGAGTGAAATTTGGCAAAGGAGCTAAAAAACTAAGATCAAAAACACCTTGATGCGTCTCCCCATCTTCGCCTACTATCCCTGCTCTATCCATAGCAAAAACCACATTTAAATTCATAATCGCACAATCATGAATCACTTGATCATAAGCACGCTGTAAAAAGGTGCTATATATTGCAATAAAAGGTTTAAATCCTTCTTTTGCCATAGCGGCCATAGAAGTTACTGCATGCTGTTCTGCAATAGCCACATCCCAAAAACGATTTGGATATTTTTCTATAAGCTTATCAAGACCTGTTCCACTTGGCATAGCCGCCGTAACCCCAACAATATTTTCATATTTTGAGGCTAAATCAAGCAAATTCTTAGAAAAAATTTCAGTAGCAGATTTTTTAGCATCACTTTTTTTAACACTCTCTCCACTATCTATATCAAAAGCTCCCACCCCGTGCCATTTAGCATGTTTTCCTTCAGCTAAAGCATAGCCTTTACCCTTTATGGTTTGAGCATGTATCACACAAGGCTTTTGCATAGCTTTTGCTTGTTTTAATGCAGAAATAATTTCACCTAAATTATGTCCATCAATAGGCCCTATATATTCAAGCCCTAATTCTTCAAACAAAAGCCCAGGAGTAATAAGTTTAAAACTCTCTTCAAAACGCTTGGCCATATAAGTAGCACTATCAGGCAATATATCCAACATTTTAGCAATACGCTTTTTAAAACTTTGATAAAACTGCGTTGCCATAGCCTGAGAAAGATACTTTGAAATTGCTCCAATTGGTTTTGAAATACTCATTTCATTATCATTTAAAAGTATTACGCAAGGAAATTTAGAATCACCCAATTCATTTAAAGCCTCATAGGCCATACCCGCACTTAAAGCACCATCTCCAATCAAAGCAACAGGAATACGTTTTTCACCCTTTAAAGCAATGGCCTTACAAGCACCTACTGCCAAAGAAATAGAGGTGCTAGAATGCCCTGCTACAAAATAATCTCCCTCGCTAGGTTTTGTATAACCACTTAAACCATTGATTTGTCTTAAAGTATCAAATATTTCTTCTTTTCCGCTTAAAAGCTTGTGTGTATAAGATTGATGTGACACATCAAAAATAAAAGGATCTTTTTTTGCATCAAAAACCAAATGCATTGCTATACTAAGTTCTACAGCACCCAAATTTGAACTTAAATGTCCACCATTTTTACTCACAACTTGTATGATTTTTTCACGTATAGATGCTGCTAAATTTTCTAATTCTTTTAAACTTAGCTTTTCTAACTCTTCTTGAGTATGGGCAAATTTTTTACTCATTATTCACCATTTTTTTAATTTTAGTTAGACGAGAGTTAAGATTGGATTCTATATTGCCTGCGTCACTTATAATAATAACACTTCCTTTGCTAATTGCATCATCAAGACTTATTTTAATATGAGCATTCTGATCAAATTGCTCTTTTAAATACTCATAATCCTCTGCATTAACCTTAAGCTCAATTGCACTAGCACCCTTAAGCTCGCCGATTAAATCTTTGGCCAAAGCATAAGCTATCTTACTTGAATTTAGTTCAAGTTCTTTTAAGATTACTTCTTTAGCGATATCTATAGCAGTATCTGCTAATTCTTTCTCGTTTTTTTCTATAAAATTTTCAAGATTTTCACAAGCATTATCGAGCTTGGCTATACTTTTTAAATACTTATCTTTAAAATCACTCAATTCCTTTTGAAATTCTTCTTTTGCTTTCTCATAACCTTCTTTGGCAAATTTTTCTTTAGCATTTTCAAGTTCTGAATTTAAGCGGTTATTAAATTCATTCTCTTGACTTTCTATTTGCATTTGAAGTTTAATAATATTGCTTGACATTTCATCTGTTTTTTTAAGCAAATCTTCAACAAAACTTGGTTGAAATGTTGGAATTTGAGTTTCCATAACAGCTTGCGTAGGGGCAATAGCATGATTTTCTTCGACTGGTTTTTCATCATTTAAAGATATATTAGCATTTTCTTCATCTGGAGTTTGAGTATGTTTTTTTTCACCTATATGATTATCAAATTCTGAAATAACTTTAAAACGATATCCTTCAACAACATGCTGATCAGAAGCCCCACCAGAAATTACATTGCTACGATTAACCATCTCTCACCTACTCTATCATTTCATCCGCATCGCCTGTTTGAACAAGACCTTGTTCTGCAAGTTTTTGCACCACTTCAACAACCTTTCTTTGTGCATCTTCAACATCTTTAACACGCACAGCACCCAAAAAACCCATTTCTTCAAGAAAAGCTTCGCTTGCACGCGTAGACATATTGGCTAAGAATTTTTGCTTTAACTCTTCACTTGCGCCTTTTAAACCTATCATTAAATCACGCTTATCAGCTACTTTTAAAATTTCTCTTATAGCTTGAGTACTAAGTTTTTGTATATCATCGAAAGTGAACATAAGCTCTTTAATAGTCTCTGCTAAGCGTTCATCACTTTGTTCAATATAAGTAATGGTTGATTTGCTTGCTTTTTGTCCCAAACGATTAAGCACTTCTGCTACTGCTCTTGGGCCGCCCACTTCAACCTTATAAGAGGTAAGACTTTCAAGCTTGCTTTCTAGCACTGCAGAAACTCTTTTAATAATACTTGGAGAAATATCGCCAAGATTTGCCATTCTTATAACCACCTCAGCCCTTAATTCATCACTAAAATACTCTAAAGTTTCTGCCGCATGAATAGAATCCATGTGTGCCAAAATAAGAGCGATGGTTTGTGGGTGCTCTTTGGTAATAAAGTCTGCAAGTTGCTGTGGTTTAATTTGCGCCAAATAAGCAAAATTTTGATTATTCTCCATACTTTTAGTGAGTTTTTCAAGAATTTTATTTGCAATCTCTGGTCCAAAAGTACGAAAAAGTATTTCTTTAGCATATTCCAAACCACCGCTTTTAATATATTGATTTGATTGAAGCAGAGTGTAAAATTCTTCTAAAACTGCAGTAGCTACGGATCTATCAACATTTTTAGCCATAGCAATATAACGTGAAATTTCTGTAATTACATCAATTTCCATATGTGAAAACACAGAAGTTGTTGCATCTTCGCCAAGTTGTATAAGAAATATCGCCACCTTTTCAGGCATCGATAAATCATCATAGACCATTTTTTGTTCTTCACTTAGCTTTATCATCACATATCCTTTTCACCAAATTCACTATCGTTTTGAATTAAATTTTGCAAAAGTGCAGCAATTTCCTCGCTTTTATCACTTACCAAACCACGCAATTTTTCAAGCAAAACCTCATACTGGATAGAATCTTCATTGAAATTATCTCCAAAACCAAGTTGTTCTTCAACTTTTTTCCTTGCTGCATTCATTTTTTCCAAAGTATCTTCAACATCATCTAAAACAGCATTTGGACCTTGCTGCATTTCTTCTTGCGCTGCGACATCTTCAAGCATTTTTTGAGTAAATGGAGTAATAACTTTTTTGTAAAAAATAAAAAGTAAAATCGCTGCAATAAAATACTTAACCGGTGGAATAAACGGCTCAATAAAACGATTATAAAAAGTTTTAACTTTACTCTCAACTCTAATCGACTCACGATGAAATGGTAAATTTTGAACTACAACACTATCACCTCTAGTAGCACTAAAATTAATAGTATTTTTAACTATACTCTCAACACTTGCAAGCTCTTCTTTGGTTAATGGAACATATTCGCTTTTCACATCCCCATTTTCATCAACCACATCTTGATATTTTCCATCTATAGTAACAGCTGCTGAAGTGCGTAAAACTGTTGCAAATTGTTTTTTGGTATTTGTAATAGTTTTAGAAAGTTCATTATTCGTAGTAACTTGATTTTTTTTATAAGTGTCAATTTGACCCTTATTGTCAAGTCCTTCAACAGGACCTATATTAGAAACAGCACCTGGAACACCCTGAATTTCTGGATCTTTTCTACCTGTTCTTTCCTCGTTTAAAGTTTGCTCGCTACGCACTATAGGATTTGGATCATAAATTTCACTTTGAGATTCTTGCTTGGAAAAATCAAAATCTATATTTACACTCACTTTTACTTTATCCATACCACCTGCAAAAGGAGCTAAATTTTCTATAATCTTATCTTCTAAAGCTTTTTCTTGATCACTTTTAAATTTAATTTGCGCACGAACCAAATCATCTTCATATGCTTCTTGCTCATCTAAAGGCACACCACTTTGATCACTAATCTTAACATTTTCTTTAGTAAGTTTTGGAACCGCCGCTGAAACAATATTTTTTATACCATCAATTTGTTTTCTAGTAAGCTTTAAGCCTTCGCGAACATTAACAACAACTGAAGCTGTAGGCGGAATTTGCCTTTCGGTAAAAACACTATCTTTAGGAAATGCTATGTGTACAACAGCGCTACGAATAGGTTCTAAAGTCTCAATAGTTCTTGCAAGTTCGCCTTCTATGGCTCTTTGGTATTTTACCTTTTGTTCTTCATTTGTAGCTCCAAAAGCTTGAGTATCAAAAGCTTCAAAACCCACGCGACTATCTTTTATAAGACCTTCGCTTGCAATAAACATTCTTTGACGATAAACCTGATCTTGTGGAACTAAAATTTTATTTTCACTTTCTAATTTATAGGGAATATTATTTTGTTCAAGTTTAGCTACAATTGCAGCAGAAGAACTTGGACTTACATTTTCAACTAAAACTGCATATCCATTATTTGCATTACTACCACTTCCGCGAAATAAAGCTAAAAAAACCAAAAACCCAACCACCACTACAATAGATGCAGCAATCACTATACGCTGCTTGCGAGTTAAATTTTGATAAAGTTGCCCAATTTGATGAAACATATTTTTAAAATCCATTAATTCTCATCCCTTAGTTTGGCGAATTTTACATATTTTTATTTGATTTATATCTATCTTAAAATCTTATCAAATTCTGTAAAAAATCTTTCATTTTCATAAGATGTTCCTATAGTAATGCGTATAGCATTTAAACCATAGCTTTTTAAATTTCTTATTATTATACCCTTTTTAAGCAATTTTTCAGACAAATCTGTACTATTTTTTTCATCAAAAAAATAAGTGATGAAATTTGTATAACTATCAATGATTTTGATATTATGTTTTTTAGCAAATTCTTTATAAAGCTCCATTTGAGAAAAATTATTCTCTAAAGTTTTTTCAGTAAATTCATCATCATCCATTGCTGCAACTGCTGCTTTTAAAGCAAGATTGCTCACATTAAAAGGCGCACGAAGCTTGTAAAATGCACTAATAATACTAGCATCAGCTATGCCATAACCAATGCGTAAGCCTCCTAATCCATAAAGCTTAGAAAAAGTTCCCAAATAAAGTACATTGTCAAATTCTTTAATCAATTCACAAGGTTCTAAATGTTTTTTGCTATCTTTAAAACTTGCAAATTCATTATAAGCTGCATCAATCACAACTAAACAATCCTCCTCCACACCTTTAATAAATTTGGTCACTTCACTTGCATCCAAACACTCGCCTAAAGGATTGTTTGGCAAGCATAAGAAAATGAGTTTAATTTCATCTTTGTGCGTTTCATAAAGCTTTTTAAACTCATCTAAATTATGAGTAATGCTTTGAGTTTTATAGCACTTTGCACCGCATTGTTTGGCGTAAATTTCATACATAGCAAAGGTAACTCCAGCTTGCAAAAAAGCATTTTTAGAATTTAACTTAGCATGTATAGCAAATTCAATCACTTGATCACTGCCTGCACCGATAATAATATTTTCATTTTGAACTTTGTATTTTTGAGCCAATGTGCTTTTAAGTTCTATCATACTATCATCAGGGTAAAGATGGGCTTTGTTTGCATTTTGTCTTAAACATTCTATAGCTTTTGGTGGCGTGCCAAAAGGATTTTCATTACTTGCTAATTTTATCACTTCTTTAACGCCATATTCTTTAGCAATAACTTCTATATCTTTGCCGGGTTCATAATTGCTTAAATGATTTAAAAATTCATTAAATTTCATCTTTCTCTCCTGATAAATAAGATCCAAGCCAAACAATCTCTTGTATATCTTTTAAAGCTTTTTTTACATTTTCATCATCAATATGCCCTTCAAAATCTATATAAAAACTGTGTAAAAATTCTTTTGATTTTACAGGACGAGATTCAAGCTTGGTAAGATTGATATTTTCTTTTTTAAACTGCTCTAATAAAAAGCTAAGCCCCCCAGGTTTATGTGCTGTGTGTGCTAAAATAGAAGTTTTACAATTTGGCATTTTAGGATTTTTAATATCGCTTAAAATTAAAAATCTTGTTTTATTGGCTGCATTATCTTCTATTTTATCAAAAAGCACAGGCACATTATAAAGCTTAGCCGCTATTTTAGAGCAAATTGCTGCTGCATATTTATCTTGCGAAGCTAGATAAGCCGCATTAGCTGTAGATTTTGAAGGAACAAATTCTATAGCACTAAGTTCATGACTTTCTAAAAATTTACGACATTGATTATAACCTTGTGGATGCGAATAAATACGTTTGATTTCTTTTAAATTTTCATTAATTCCCACAAAAGAATGATGAATATCCATATAAATTTCACCAAAAATTTTAAGCTCATTATACCTACCTAGACAATCTAAAGTAATACCTACTGCACCTTCGGTATTATTTTCTATAGGCACAACACCGTATTTTGCTTCTTTGTTGCTTAACTCTTTAAAAACATCTTCGATATTAGCCAAGGCTATATAACGACTCATCGCTCCAAAACGACTTCTTGCTGCTTGATGAGTATAAGTTCCTTCAGGCCCTAAATAAGCTATAGTTTGAGGCATTTCTAAATTTCTTGAAACTGCAAAAATTTCTTGATAAATTGCCTCTATGGCATTTTGATCTAAAAGTCCTAAATTTGCATTTTTTAAACGATTGATAATGGCTCTTTCGCGCTCAGGACGATAAATACTTCCCCCGCTACTTTGTTTAAGCTCGCCTATGCTTTTAACATAAGTCATTCTTTCGTTTAAAAGTTCTAAAATTTTATCATCAACCGCATCGATTTTATTTCTAAATTCTTCTAAATTTAGCATTTTAGCTCCTTTAAAAACTCAAAAACACTAGGATAAACTCCATCAAGCAAATCCGTATCAAGCCCTTTTGTGTCGCTTATTTTGCCGCTTAAAACTAACAAGGTTTTCATGCCGAGTTCTTTTGCCTTAAGCAAATCTCCTCTAAAATCATCACTAATGATTTTAATATCTTCAAAATCGATTTTTGAATTTTGTCTTCTTATCAAATTTAAAGCTTCTTTATAAAAAGCAATGCTAGGCTTACCCACAACCTCGTATTTAAAATCAATAGCATTTTTAAGCATAGCCATAATGCTACCTACACCAGGATAAGGCCTGCCATCTTTTTTATAAATGCTAGTTTCGTGCATAGCTATAAACCTAACTTCTCTTCTAGCAAATTCTATCATACTAGCAAAATCTTTAAATTTAAAATCATCATAACTAGCTACAAGCACAGCACTAGGATTTACAAAATCAAGTTCAAAACCAAGATTTTCAAGACTTTTTACAAACTCATCTGCACCAAAAGCCACAACTTTACAAGGTTTTAAAAGGTGTTTTAAAACGCTAAAAGGATCAATATAAGCATTTTCTTTTATAGCCAATCCTTTTTGCTGTAATTTTTCTAAAAAATCAAGTTTTTTTGTATTGTTAGTAATAATAACATAAGGAAGATTTTTTGCATTTAAAAAATCGATCAATTCTTTAGCACCATGGATTAAACTCTTATCATGATCAGAAATTAAAGTCCCTTGAACATCTAAAAAAAACATTTTAAGCCTTTAAAAATTTCTCTTCTAAAACGATTTGATTTTCAAAATTTTCTCTTTGACGGATCAATCTTACCTGTCCTTCTTCAAGGGCTAATTCGCAAACTTTATTACGAGTATTGTAGTTACTACTCATGCTAAAACCATAAGCTCCAGTATTTTTAATAACCATTATATCACCACTTTGAGTGCTAGGTAAAGACCTTGCTTTAGCAAAAAAGTCTCCACTCTCACAAATTCCACCTACAACATCACATAAACTCTCTTGGGCTTGAGTATAAGGTAAGATTATTTCATGATAAGCCTCGTATAAACTTGGGCGTATAAGATCATTCATCGCTCCATCTACTACAACAAAACGCTTGGTTTTATTTTGTTTTTCATAAAGTACTGAACAAACAAATTCTCCACTTTTAGCAACTAAATACCTTCCAGGCTCCATTCCTATGGTTAAATCAAGCCCATGAAGTTGTGCTAATATACCTTGTGCATAATTATAAAGATCAACTTCACACTCATCTTTTTCATAAGCCACACCCAAGCCACCGCCTATATCAAAAAATTTAAGATCGATTTGCAAGGCTTTTAACTCTCTTACAAGTTTTGCGACAATGGCTGCTGCTTCATGAATAGGAGAAATATCTAAAAGTTGCGAACCTATATGAAAATGCACTCCAACAGGCTCTAAAAAAGATGAATTTTTTGTATAAAGATACATTTTTCTTGCTATATCAATTTCAACACCAAATTTATTTTCATTTAATCCTGTAGAAATATAAGGATGAGTTTTTGCATCAACATTTGGATTAACACGAATACTAATTCTTGCCTTTAGATTAAGTTCTTTAGCCACACTTTCTAAAAGCATCATTTCAGCTTCGCTTTCAAGGTTAATATATAAAATATCATATTCTAAAGCTTGTCTTAACTCTTCTTTGGTTTTTCCTACTCCACTAAAAATAATCTTATAAGCTTTTGCCCCTGCTTTTAAGGCACGCTTTACCTCGCCTATACTCACACAATCAAATCCACTATCTAAATTTGCAAGCATTTGCAACAAACTTAAATTTGAATTGGCTTTTACAGCATAAAAAATTTGAGATTTTCTAGCCTTAAAAGCCTCTTTGAGATTTAAAAAACGCTCTTTTATGAAATCAAAATTGTAAATATAAAAAGGAGTATTAAATTCTTGCTTTAATTGTTTATAATCCATATTTAACCTTTAATTTTTATAATTTTACTACACAAAGCTTAATTTATCGATGCTTATAATACATATAAGCACTTAAACAACCCAAAATTATAATAGGCACTACAATGCCAATTTCACTTGCAATCACACTATTTTCGCTTAATCTAGTAAGCAAAAACAAGACTCCCCAAATCATCAAAGTCACTACAAAAGCTATAAAAGTTACAAAAGCAAGATTAAAAAATCTTGCTATTACAGGAAAAAAATAATACATAATAAGCATTAAAAATGGTGCAAAAAAAGGAGTAAAAACAAATTTATAAAGATTGATTTTAAGAGCATCTGTATTGACATTTTGCGCCTTAAAAAGCTCAAAACTTTCAAGTGCGTCAGATATTGAATAATCACTATTACTAGCAACCCCTTCTATAATCTTTGGTTTAAAACCCTCAAGTGATTTAAGCTCGGAGAAATCTTGTATCTTTAAACCATCATTAGCAAGTTCATAATTTTTAGGTAATAATGTAATATTACCATCTCGCAAAATCCAACTTTCACCTTCAAAATGGGCATTTTTAGCACTTACAAAAGAGCTTAAATTTAAATCATTGATATTAAAAATTTTTATATTTTGAGCACTATTTTGTCCATGATTTATCTTTGAAATATAAACAAAATTATTGTTAAATTTCAAAAACACTTCTCCACTTTGATTCATAATAGTGCCATTTTTTAAAATATTTCTCTTATAATCATTTGCATAAGCAAAAGAAGTAAAATTCAATCCTATATAAATACAACAAAAAAATAAAGCCCATAAAAAAGGAAATAAAATAACATAATTTCTGCTCAGTCCTAATGCATAAAGACTTACAAATTCATTTGCCCTGATCATGGAAATCAAAGAAACTACCAAGGCAAAAATCAAAGAAATGGGTAATACATAAGGTACTGCCGAGAAAGATAAAAACATAATATAAAGCAAATCAAGATTTGCGGCTTTTGGTAGATCTTTAAAATTTAAGAGCAAATCAATACCACAATAAAAACCAAGTAAAGAAAAAAATATAATAAAAAAATTTTTTAGATAAATCCCTGAAATAAAACGAAAAAATATCCACATCTTAAGCCTTTAGGCTGTATTTAGATGATATAGCAGACAAATCATCATTTTCAATAAGCTCAAGCAAAGCTTTTTTTGTATGCTCTAAAACTTTGCTTAAAGTTATTTCTTCTTCGGCTTTAAACTTGCCCAAAACATGGGAAATCACATTTTCACCCTTTCCCACTCCTATACGCACTCTTTCATAATCATTTCCACATAAAGTATCTATGCTTTTAAGCCCATTATGTCCACCACTTGAACCGCCTTTTTTAAAGCGCAAGGCTCCTAAATTTATATCTATATCATCATGGATAACTATCATTCTTTCGCATTTATAAAAATCATTCACTGCTTTTACACTAAGTCCTGAATTATTCATATAAGTACTAGGTTTAAGAAGAAGCAAAGAAGAACCTATTTTAAAAAGTTCTCCTTTAAATTTAGAGTTTGTAAGATTTGTAAAATTGCTTTCTTTTAAAAGCAAGTCAATTAGCATAAAACCGACATTATGACGGGTATTTTCATACTCTACGCCTATATTGCCAAGCCCTACGACTAAAATCATCTAGCTTTTTCTACACCTACAACCGCTACTCTATCAGCATCAATCATAGTTACTCCCGCAGGAACTACAATATCACGAACAAGCAAAGCATCACCCACATCAAGCTTACTTACATCAAGTTCGAAGAAATTTGGCAAATTTTCAGCTGCACATTTTACTTTTAATCTTCTTTTTGATTGGATTAAAACACCTTTATTTTTAAGACCTATAGCTGTTCCTGTGATTTTAACTGGAACCATGTATTTAGAAATCACACCTTTTTGTGCAACTTTTAAATCCACATGTTTAAGTTCTGCAGTTACAGGATCTTTTTGATAATCCACAACTACAACGCTTAAAGTTTGAGAACCTACTTTTACATCAAAAATTAAAGTAGTTTTTTTACGAACTTCCTTAATAAACTCATTTACTTTAAAAGCGGCATTGATGTTTTCTAATCCTTTTCCATAGATGTTTGCGATTAGATAACCATCTCTTTTTAAAGCTTTAGCAGCTTTTCTACCGATACTCTCTCTAACGATACCTTCTAACATCTTTTGTCCTTTCTTAAAAAATGAGCTTTGATTATATCTAATTTTGGCTTATGGAAAAGTAAATTTATAGCTTCTTTTAATTTCTTTAAGATATAATTTGTTTTATAAATTATGTTAATTTAAGGCTTCATGTGAATGAAAAATTCAATATCAATATAGCTTGGTTTTTAATAATCTTAGGTGGGATTATAGAATGCTTTTGGGTAAGCGGACTTAAGTATTCTACAGAAATTTGGCACTATATTTTAACAGCCATTGGGGTTTGTATTTCTTTTACTTGCTTTTTAAAAGCTTGTGAAAGACTTGAAGTAAGTATTACTTATAGTGTTTTTGTAGGCATTGGCACTGTTGGGGTGGTTTTAAATGAAATGTTTATTTTTAACGAGGCTGTTTCTATAGTTAAACTTGTGCTTATAGCGATTTTACTTTTAAGCATTATAGCCCTTAAATGGGTAAGCAAGGAAGCTTAGTTATGGAATGGTTTTATTTGTTTTTAGCTACTGCTTGTGAAATTTTTGGTGTGGTGATCATGAAAGAACTTGTAAGCACTAAAAACAAGCTTTACCTTTTGGCTTTGATTGTGTGTTTTGGATTTTCTTTTACTTTTTTAAGCTTAAGTATGCAAAATATCGCTATGAGTGTTGCTTATGCTATATGGACAGGAGCTGGAACTGCTGGTGGGGTAATGATAGGAGTACTTTTTTATAAAGAAAGTAAAAGTTTTTTAAAACTTTTTTTAATCGCTGTGATTATTGCTTGTACAGTAGGTTTAAAATTTCTTTCTTAAGGATTTTTTGTGCAAATTTATGTGAGTGGAATACATACTGATGTAGGAAAAACACATTTTAGTGCAGCTTTTTGCGCGAATTTTAACTATGACTATTTTAAACTCATTCAAGCAGGAACTCCAACAGATAGCGATTTTATTGCAAAATTTAGCCCAAAAACAAAGATTTTTAAAGAAGGTATTTTTTTGCAAACTCCAGCTTCTCCTCATCTTGGAAAAATCAAAGAAAAGCTTGATTATAAAGCCTTAGATATCATTTTACCAAAAAGCAAAAACCTACTTATTGAGCTTGCGGGTGGGCTTTTTTCTCCTATGGATGAAAATTACACTATGATTGATTTTATGAATATTTTTAAACACCCTACGATTTTAGTAGCAAAATACTATCTTGGAAGTATTAATCATATCTTGCTTAGCATTGAAGCTTTAAAGCAAAGAAATATCAATATTTTAGCCCTTGTGATGATGGGTAAAAAAGATATCTTACAAGATGATTTTATAAAAAATTATGCAAAAATTCCTATAATCAATCTTGATTTTTTTGATGAAAATAGTATTTTAAATAAAGATTTTAAAGAACAAATGCAAGAAATTTTACAACTTAAAATTCCTTAAAAATCTGCTCTAAACTCTCTACTACATAAACGATTTGTTCTTTTGTGATGATGTAAGGAGGCATAAAATAAATCGTATTTGCCAAAGGTCTTAAAAGCAAACCTTTTTCTAAGGCTTTTTGAAATACAAAAAGCCCCACGCGTTCATATTTATAACTTAAAATATCAAAAGCACTAATCATTCCGCAAGTTCTAAAATTTCCTAAAAAATCAAATTTTTTAAGTTTTGAAAATTCTTGTTGGATAAAGGCGCTTAAAATTTGATTTTTTTCTAAAATATTTTCATTTTCAAAGATATCTAAAACCGCATTAGCCGCTGCACAAGCTAGAGTATTTCCTGTATAACTATGAGAATGTAAAAAGGCTTTTTGCTCGCTATAAGGTGCATAAAAGGCATTATAAATTTCATCCTTTGTAAGCACCACAGAAAGAGGCATAAATCCTCCTGTAATTCCCTTTGAAAGACAGATAAAATCAGGGCTTTGTTTGCATTGATGCAAGGCAAACAAAGTTCCTGTGCGTCCAAAACCCACTGCAATTTCATCAAAAATCACTTGCACATTAAAATCATGGCAAAGCTTGATCGCTTCATCGATAAAACCAACTTCATACATGTGCATATTTCCCGCACATTGCACCAAGGGTTCAAGAATAAAAGCACAAATTTCACTCGAGTGTTTTTCTAAAATATCTTTTAAAATTTCAAGCTCTTTAGTATAGTCTTTACCTTGTGGCACAGGAGTGCTTAAACACTCTAAAAGCAAGGCTTTGTAAGTATCTTTATATAGCGCAACATCGCCTACGCTTAAAGCCCCTAAGGTTTCACCATGATAGGAATTGCTTAGGGATAAAAATTTATTTTTTTTCAAACCTTTATTTAAATGATAATGAAAACTCATTTTAAGTGCTACTTCAATGGCACTTGAGCCATTATCTGCATAAAAACATTTATTAAAATCACGCCCCACTTTTTCACAAAGTCTAGCCGAAAGTTTGATGATAGGCTCATGTGTAAAACCTGCTAAAATCACATGTTCAAGCTCATTAACTTGTTTTTTAATGGCATTTGCGATTTTTTCATTACAATGACCAAAAAGATTTACCCACCAAGAACTCACACAATCCATATAAGCTTTATCATCAAAATCATAAAGCCACACGCCTTTTGCTGTTTTTATAGGGATTAAAGGTAAAGTTTCGTGATCTTTCATTTGTGTGCAAGGGTGCCAAATGTGTTTTAAATCGAGATTTTTTAAGATTTGATTTTGCATCATAACTTCTTTTTTAAAAATATTTTGGCAAAATAATACTTTAAATTTTTAAATTTACAGGAAAAAAATGAAGCTTGAAAAAATTTTGCAAGATCTAGAGCAAAATCACAATCTAAGAACTCTAACGCCTTTAAAACATGAAAATAAATTTGTTTATAAGCAAGATCAAAAACTTTTAAATTTAGCAGGAAATGATTATCTTTATTTGGCGTCTTCTAAAGAGTTAAAAGCTGAGTTTTTGAACACCTTAAAAGAGCAAGATTTATTTTTTTCAAGTTCGAGTTCAAGAAGTTTGAGTGGAAATTTTGAAATTTATGAAGAATTAGAAAGTTTTTTAAAGACTAAATTTAAAGATAAGGAAATTTTACATTTTAATAGTGGTTATCATCTAAATATCTCTTGTATAGCAGCACTTTCTAGCGTTTCTAAGACGCTTTTTTTAACCGATAAATTTATTCATGCAAGTATGATTGATGGTTTAAGACTTGGCGGAGCTGATTTTTTTCGTTTTCATCATAAAGATATGAATCATTTAGAGAGTTTAATCCAAAAACATTATGATAAATATGAAAATATCATCGTTTTAAGCGAAGCTTTGTTTAGTATGGATGGAGATTTTAGCGATTTTAAAACTTTGTGTGAGCTTAAAAGACGTTATGATAAAATTAAGCTTTATATAGATGAAGCACACAGCGTGGGTTGTTTTGATGAAGAAGGTTTGGGGCTTGTTAAAAAACTAGCCTTGGAAAATGAAGTGGATTTTTTGGTTTTTACCTTTGGTAAAGCCATTGCTTCCATAGGTGCTTGTATAATATGTGATGAAAAATATAAAAAATTTTTCATCAACAAAGCTAGAGCTTTTATTTATTCTACAGCCTTGCCACCTATTAATGTAGCTTGGACGCAATTTATTTTTAAAAAAATGCCTTATTTTAAGAAAGAAAGAGAAAAATTAGAGTTTTTAAGTACTTTTTTTAAAAGTAAATTGCAAGAAAAAAATCACACTGTTTTAGGCGATGCTTATATTATTTGCTTGCTTTTAGGTGAAAATAAAAAAGCCTTAGAAATTTCACAAAAACTCCAAAAAGCTGGATTTTTTGCTCCTGCGATCAAAGAACCTACCGTGCCAAAGAATAAAGCCAGAATTCGTTTTTCCTTACATGCAGGACTTAACACAGAAGAACTTGAAAGGATAATAGAGCTTTTATGAAATATGAATTTTTATGTAAAAATCCTGATTCAAAAAAACTTATAGTGATATTTGGGGGATTTGCTTCACATCCTAGTCATTTTTCGCATTTAAAAAGCAATAAAAATGTGATTTTATTTTATGATTATGAAAATTTTGATTTAAATTTTGATTTCAAAGCTTTTGATGAACTTTTTTTAATCGCTTTTTCTATGGGGGTTTGCGTAGCAAATAGACTTTTAAAAGAGCTTAATTTTAAACAAAAAATAGCCATAAATGGCACAAATTTAGGTATAGATAAATCAAAAGGAATTCATCCTACAATTTTTAAAAAAACCCTGCAAAATTTTAAATTAGAAAATTTCAAAGAAGTTTTATTTGAAGAACGCAAAAGCTTAGTCAAAGATTTTATTTTTAAAGATGAAAAAGCTTTAAAAATAGAACTTGAAAAACTTTTTGACTTTGCTTTAACAAAACAAGAAGAAAATTTGCTTTGGGATAAGGTTTATTCAAGTAAAGAAGATAAAATTTTTCCACCAAATACTTTAAAAAATGCTTTTTCAAAACTTATTTTTTTAGATGAACCGCATTTTGCTTTTTTTGATTTTAAAACTTGGGATGAAATTTGAATTTTTTAAAAGCAAAAGATTATGAAAAACATGCAAAAGTGCAAGATTTTATGGGTTTAAAACTTTGTGAAATTTTAAAAGATTTAAAAATTTCACATTTTGAAAAAGTGTTTGAATTTGGTTGCGGTAGAGGTGAATTGAGCAAAAAACTTCAAAATTTCATTACTTTTGATGAATATTTAAAAAACGATATTTTAGATTTTAAAGAAAATTCTAATATTTTAATTTTTGATATGAACGAAATTGCAAAACAAGATTTAAGTAAAGAGAAATTTGATCTTATTGTTTCAAATGCAACTTTGCAATGGCTTGATTTAAAACGCATTTTACCAAGTCTTAGGGATATGCTAAATCAAAATGGGATTTTACTTCTTTCTACTTTTGCAGAACAAAATTTAAAAGAAATCAAGCAAAGCACGGGTTTTGGTTTAAATTATTTTAGCTTAAATGAATTAGAGCAAATTTTTAAAGTCTATTTTAATGAGGTAAAAATTACTCAAGAACTCATAGAATTAAGCTTTGATAATGCTTTAGATGTTTTTAGGCATTTAAAATTTAGCGGTGTAAATTCTTTAGGATTTTATCCTTTAAATAAAAGTTTTTTAAAAGAATTTGAAGAAAAATTTCAAAACAAACTCACTTATCATCCTGTATTTATTTTATGCAAAAATGATATAAAATGAATTTTTTGTGTTATAATCCAAAAATTAAATTTTTACACAAGGAAAACTAAATGAAAAAGTTTATAGTATTTTTTGGGATTTTGTTTTTTACCTTACATCTAAATGCACAAAATTTAAGCATTTTTGTAGCTTCTTCAGCTTCAAAGGCAATGAGTGAAGTTAAAGATGAGTTTTTGAAAACACATCCAGAAGATAAAATAGAATTGGTTTTTGGTGCTTCTGGAAAATATTATGAACTTTTAAAACAAGGAAGAGAATTTGATCTCTTTTTTTCAGCGGATACTAAATATACTAAGGCTATTTATGATGATAAAAATGCCTTAATAAAGCCAAAAGTTTATGTTTTAGGAGTTTTGGCTTTGTATAGTTTGGATGAAAATTTACTCCAAAGAGGCATTGAAAATTTAAAAGAAAAGGCAGGTAAAATCACGCATCTAAGCATAGCCAATCCTAAAGTAGCTCCTTATGGAGTAGCAGCTAAAGAAGTGCTTGAAAATTTGGATTTAAATGAGCTTTTTAAAGACAAAATCGTTTTAGGCGAAAATATCTCAGTGCCTGTTTTACATGTAGATAGTAAAAATGCAGATATAGCTATAGTGGCTTATTCTTTAGTTTCTCCTATCAATCATCCTAAAGGTAAAACAAGTATTATTAATCCAAAGTATTTTAGTCCTTTAGAGCAAAGTTATGTCATCACAAAATATGCTAAGGATAAAAAATTAGCCTTTGAATTTAGTGAATTTATTAGCTCTTCAAAAGCAAAAGAGATTTTTAAAAAATACGGATTTAGCACACCATGAACCTTATAAAAGGACAAATTTACGAGCTTTTAAATCAAGAGGATATAGTTATTGTTAAAATACTTTCTAAAGAAGTGATTTTTAGTGTTTTAATGCTTGAATTAAAGTCTTTAGAAAATTTAAAAATTGGTGCGAGTGTAGAACTTCTTTTTAAAGAGCATGAGCTTTGTTTTAGCACAAGCAAAACTCTTTTAAGTGTTGAAAATTCTTTTTTAGCTAAAATTACAAAAATTAAAAAAGGCGAACTTTTGTATCAGGTATTTTTTGATTTTAAGGGTAATGAGCTTTCTAGTATCATCACCAAAGAAAAAGCCTTAGAACTTGAACTTTGTGAAAATCAAGAATGGCTTTGTTTTGTAAAAGCAAATGATATTGTATTAAGGAGTCATAGTGCTTGAACCAGCTTTTTTACAAACCCTTTATCTTACTTTTAAACTTGCTTTTATCACGACTTTTATTCTTTTTTTTATCGGTGTTTTTTTAGCTTATTTGTTAAGTTTTGTGCGTTTTCCTTTTAAAACAATCCTTCAAAGCTTTATTTCTTTGCCTTTGATTTTACCTCCTAGTGTTTTGGGATTTTATTTGCTTGTAACTTTTTCGGCTAATAGTTTTTTAGGGCAAGTTTTAAAAGAATATTTTAATCTTTCTTTGGTTTTTAGTTTTGAAGGTCTTGTTTTTGCTTCTTTGATTTTTTCTTTGCCTTTTATGGTAAATCCTTTGCAAAGTGCCTTTTCATCGATCAATCCAAATTTACTCGATGCTTCTTATAGTTTAGGTAAAAGTAAAATTTACACTCTTTTTAGAGTGATTTTGCCTAATTCTAAAGCAGGAATTTTTAGTGCTTGTGCGATGAGTTTTGCCCATACTGTGGGTGAATTTGGAGTCGTGATGATGATAGGAGGACATAAACAAGGTGAAACTTTAGTAGCTAGTATAGCTATTTATGATGAGCTTGAGATCTTAAACTATAGCTTAGCCCATCAATATGCTTTTATATTGTTTATTTTTTCTTTTTTAGTGCTTTTTAGTCTTTATTTTGTCAATAAAAAAATGAGTTTTCAATGATAAAAATTGATATCAATCATCCTATGAATACCGCCAAAGGAAGACTGGATTTAAATTTTAAAAAAGATATAGAATCAGGAAAAATTACCGCACTTTTTGGCGAAAGTGGAGCAGGAAAAACCACTCTTTTAAAAATCATAGCAGGACTTATAAAGCCTAAATTGGGGCGTATAGAAGTAGATAATGAACTTTGGTTTGATTCTTCAAAAAATTTTAGTTTAGCTTTGCAAAAAAGAAAAATTGGTTTTGTTTTTCAAGATTATGCGCTTTTTCCAAATATGAATGTAAAAGAAAATATCGCCTATGCCGCTAGTTCTAAAGCAAAGGTTAGCGAGCTTTTAGCCTTAATGGGACTTGAAAATTTAGCTAAAATTTATCCTAAACATTTAAGCGGAGGACAAGCACAAAGAGTAGCTTTAGCAAGAGCTTTAGCAAGGGAACCAAAAATTTTGCTTTTAGATGAGCCTTTGAGTGCTTTGGATTTTAAAATGCGCGCCAATTTACAAGATGAATTGGCTAAAATTTTAGAGTATTTTAAGATAAGTACTTTATTGGTAAGTCATGATTTAGCTGAAATTTATAAGTTAAGTCATAGAATTTTAGAGCTTAGGAATGGAAAAATCATTAAGGATTTTCCTAAAAATGAATTTTTTACTCATTCAAGTATTAGTGCAAAATTGCGTTTGAGTGCAACTTTGTTAGAAATTAAAAAAAGTGATATTTTAGTGGTTTTAACCTTGCTTTTAAATCAAGACATTATTAAAATTACTCTTAGTGAAGAGGAATTTTTAAAAGCTTATCAAGATATAAAAATAGGCGATACTCTCATACTTTCAGTAAAAGCTTTTAATCCTATTATTGTTGGAAAAATTAGCTAAATACTTATTTAATAATTCTTCCCTTATTTTAATATTTTTAATGTCCTTTATATCAACATTTAAAGCAAAAGATAAAATTTTGTTTTCAGTCTTTACAAATCCAACAATCCAAGCTAAATTGATATTATCATTAAAACCTGTTTTAGCATAAATTTTTTGGATTTTATCTTCCTTAAAAAGAATAATTTCTTTAACTTCTTCTTGACTTTTTTTGGAAAAAGGTAAAGAATTTTGCGAAAGTTTAAAAAGCAAATCAGCTTGATTTTTTGCAGAAATTTGTAAAGAATTATCCAACCAAAAGGTATCGATTTTTGAAATTTTTGTATTTCCATAAGAAAGTTTATTTAAGCCTTCTTGCATGGTTTTAAGTCCTATTTTTCTTGCCAATTCTTTAAAAGCAGGCACTTGAGAGCGTTTTATGGCTGAGCTTAAACTAGCATCTTGTTTCCAAGAGGGCAAAAATACTTTTTCACCCTTATAATGATAGAAAATTTCCTTTGTATCTCTAACTACACCATTATCAAGTGCAATTAAAGCATTAAAAATTTTAAAAGTTGAAGCAGGAGAAAAGGTTTGTTTAGCTCTTTGAAAATCATTACTTGCATAATTTTTTCCATCAAAGACTATAAAAGTCCCACTTGTATTACAATCTTTAAAAAAATTACCAAGTATTTTATCCTCTCCAATGGCTATATTCAAAAACAATATAAATACAATAAAATTTCTCATTGCTCTTTATATTTTGATAAGACTTTTCTCATTGCTAAACTTGCTAAAGCCAAACCAAAAGAAGCTGTTACACCCATAAAAGAACCTAAATCTTTACAATGTGCTTCTTCATCAGAAAATACCACATCAAAATTTCCCTTAAAGCCTGATTTTCTAAGTTCATAACGAAATTTTTTCGCTAAAGCATCGCCGTGAGTATTAAAAATACTTGTAGTTTTAATGCGTGTTGGATCAAGCTTTCTAGCTCCACCTGTTGAAGAGATAAAAATTTGTTTTTTAAAATCTATAAGATGAGCCAAAGCTACTTTTGCAGGGATATCATCAATGGCATCTATGATAAGATCAAACTCGCTTAAATCAAATTTTTCTAAAAAATCTTCATCGATTTTGCTGACTATACCTTTAGCCTTATAAATTCTTTCAAATACTTTAGCTTTTTCTTCGCCTATATTTTCGCTATGAATTTGGCGATTTTGATTGGTGATTTCAAATTTATCCGCATCGATTAAAGTAAGGTTTTTAAAACCACTACGATAAAGTGCATCAACGCAAATTCCACCCACTCCACCAAGTCCGCAAACCAAAACTTTTGTTTGTGAAATTTTTTGAAATTTTTCTTCTCCAACTAGCCATTTTATACGTGTAAATCTATCATTCATCATTTGCCTTTAACCATTTTTTAACTTTTTTCATTTTTTCATAAGCTGTAAGATCCAGCATTATAGGGGTTATTGTAGCGTAGCCTTTTTTAAGTAAGACAATATCGCTATTTTTCTCATCTTCAAAGTCTAAATTCGCTGCTGCAAGCCAATAATACTCAACTCCTCTTGGATTGACATTTGAGTGGGCTTCAAAATTATAAACCCTTTTGCCTGCTTTACAAATTTTAATGCCTTTGATTTTTGATTTTGCAGGAAAATTGATATTTAAAAATTCTTTTTTTTCCAAAGGAAAACCTTTATCAAAAATATTTTGAATGATTTTTTTGGTAATTTTTAAAGCATTTTTATAGTCTAGTTCTTTTTCGCTTTTTTTATAAAATTGAGAAAGAGCGATAGCAGGAATTCCTTGTAAAACCGCCTCCATAGCTCCTGCACAAGTTCCTGAGTAGGTAATATCTTCACCTACGTTTGCTCCTTTGTTAATCCCACTGATTACAAGATCAGGCAAGCGTGTTTTATAAAGTGCGTGAAGTGCAAGATAAATACAATCTGCTGGAGTACCATCATCAAGCTTGTAAAATCTTTTTCCTACTCTAACAAAACGCAAAGGTTTAGTTAGAGTTATGGAATGTGAACAAGCTGATTTTTCACTAGCAGGAGCTACTATGGTGATCTTGGCTTTAAATTCTTTTTTTAACATTTTAATGAGTTTTTTAAGTCCTTTGCTCTCATAGCCATCATCATTAGTGATAAGAATTTCTTTCATTGCTTTTCCTTATTGGATATTTTAACATAAAAAGCTTTAAGAATAAATACAAATAAAGCTATATCGGAATGTTCTTTATAATTAATTCTTTTATTCTCAACTCAATAAAGTAATTCACAATTAACTCAAAATTAACTTAATTTTTATTATTTAGTCCAATCTACACTTTAGAATCACGATTTTAATCGTAACTCTTCTAGTGTTCAAATATTTTGAATTCCATACTCATTTATATTTTTATTCTTAAAAACTTAAAATTCCATAGCTTAAATTTTAATAATAAAAAAACTTTTTTTATTATTAAAATTAACTTTCATTTTGATATTAATATATTTTTTTATAACTATAATTTTTCCAAAAAATTAAAATTTTATTCTTTTATAGAAGACAATTATTTAATCTTAAATTATAATTTTTTATATATTTTTAAAATTATATTATTATACTTATCAATATCTTAATTCACTCAAGGAGAAAAAATGCAAAAATTTCATTCTATGATAGTATTAAGCTTATTATTGATATTTTTTATCGGATGCTCTTCTAAAGAGCTTAATCCTCTGGGACGATCTTACGGTGATTTGCATGATAGCGATCCACTTAAAATAGGAAAAACACCTACAATACCAGCCAAACAAGAAACTCCTGCTTTAGTTGATGGTTCAGATTTGATACCAAAAGATGTTCCTTTAGAACCACCTGTAATAAAAACAAATACTTTTAAAGGTAATGATTTTGTTAAAGGACCTTCGCCTAGATTACAATCAAATGGAAAATTTAATGATGCATCTGTATATGAAAATAGAGGATATCCTAGTGATTTTGTAACCATAATGGGTCCATCAGGAGCTGCTTTAACTGTATGGGCTTTAAGACCCGGAAATTGGATATGGGGCTATACTTTATATTCAAGTATACCTTTTGGCGATGCAAATGTCTGGCAAATCATAGAATTTCCTCAAAACAAAGTTATGATTAAAAACGTTAAGACGCTTACATGTCTCAATGCTTATGGCGAAGGGATTGTCCATTACCCTTGCGATCAAAGCAATTTTGCTCAATTTTGGATATTATTTCCTATGAGTAATGGTGCTTACCAAATTTATAATTACGCAACTCAAAAATGCATTCAAACGCCTATAAATGATGTGATGAAAGAATTTGATTTTAGTTATTATAAAATATTTCTTACTGATTGTTTAAAATCAGGAGAAAAAAATTTAGATAGACAGTGGTATATAGCACCGCCTACTTATGCTACTCATAGTCCCTATAGATAAATTTTTGGAGTTAATTATGAAAAAAATATTATTAATCATTTTAAGTATAAATTTAAGCTTTGCTTCTTTAGAAGATTATAATGCTGGAACATGGAATTTACAAGGTTCTTCAGCATCAACAGAAAGTAAATGGAATATTAGTATTAGACAACTTGTTACGGGAAGCAATCCTATGGATGTCTTAGCTATTCAAGAAGCAGGTGTTTTACCATCCACTGCAGTAATGACACAAAGACAAGTTCAACCTGTTGGGGTGGGTATTCCTATCCATGAATACGAATGGAATCTAGGAACCTTATCTCGTCCTAATTCAGTTTTTATATATTATTCAAGAGTTGATGTAGGAGCAAATAGAGTTAATATGGCAATAGTAAGTAGAAGACAAGCGGATGAAGTAATTGTATTACCTCCTCCAACCGTTGCTTCAAGACCTATCATAGGAATCCGTATTGGCAATGATGTATTTTTCAACGCACATGCTTTAGCAAGAGGAGGAAATGATGCAGGTGCTATAGTTACTGCTGTTGATATGCATTTTAGAAACATGCCTCAAATTAATTGGATGATCTTGGGAGATTTTAATAGAAATCCAGGCTCATTAGCATCTTTATTAGATCGAGGATTAAGGGATCGTATATATTTTGTTTCTCCTGCTTCTTATACTCAAGCAAGTGGTGGTGTTCTTGATTACGCTGTTACAGGAAATTCTGATACAACTAGAAGATATACTCCCCCAGCTATACTAGCCATACTAGCTGCTGCTGGACTTAGAACATTTTTAGCTTCAGATCATTTTCCTGTGAATTTTAGAAAATTTTTTTAATATAAGGTGTTGTTATGAAAAAAATTGTTATTTTAATATTAGTTTTATTAAGCTTATCTAAATCTATCGAAGAACCTGGCGATTTATCTGATTTTACACCAATGTTTGCTATTAGATCCTTACAGACAGGAATTAGTTTAAGCCCTTTTAGAGAGACTTCGGAAGATTTAAAAGACCAAAATTGGATCTTAAGAGAAATTATACTTAGCGATGAATTAAAACAAAAAGATGAATTAGGAGAATTGTTACACTTTGGTTATGTGCAATTTGTAAATCCAAACGATGATGATATTTGTTTGGCGATACTAGAAAGTGGTTTTTTTGGAGGGAAATCATGCAAACAAGATTTAAAAGATGGAAAGTTAGAAACTATATTTTCTATTATGCCAACAACTAGCTCAGCAGTTCAAATAAGATCTTTAGTTGAAGGTGGAAGAGAATGTATGAAAATATTTTATAATCCAAATGTTCCAATAGAAAAACGTTTTGGTATACAACCATGTACTTTAGATCCAGCTTTATTTTTAGATTTAAATGAATTAATGTTTTTTACCCCAGCCATTATAGAAGCAACCCCTATTTATTAATTACTTGCAAGCAAGCTAAAATAATAAGCTTGTGAGTAATTAAAATATTTAATAAATCGATGCAAAAAATAAATAATTTTCAAAAAATACTACTGGAGAAAATAAACCTTCATATACACTTTTAGCGTGTATTTTTCCACAACTTCTTTTAATTAAGCCAAAATAAGATAAAATATTTAAAATATTTAAAATATTTATAAGGAAATTTTTTTGAAAACCTTTTTAGTTTGTGCCTTAGAACCTTCGGCAAATTTGCATTTAAAAGAAGTGTTAAAAGCTTATAAAAAAGACTTTGGTAAATTTGAAATTCATGGGATTTATGATGAGAGCTTATGTAAAGAATTCGATCTAAATTCTAAGCCGCTTTATAGCTCACATGAATTTAGTGCCATGGGTTTCATAGAAGTTTTGCCTTTGATTTTTAAAGGAAAAAAAGCTATAAAAGAACTTGTAAATTTAAGTTTTACTCAAAAAATAAATGGGATTTTATGTATAGATTCGCCCGCTTTTAACATACCTTTTGCTAAGGCTTTAAAAAAAGCAGGCAGTAAAATTCCACGCATTTATTATATTTTACCTCAAGTTTGGGCGTGGAAAAAAGGTCGCATACCTATCATAGAAAGTCATTTTGATATTTTAGCTTCTATTTTGCCCTTTGATAATCAGTTTTTTAACAAAAGCACTTATGTAGGCCATCCGCTTTTAGATGAGATAAAAGAATTTAAAAATAAAGAAGACATTAATCATGCACTTTCAAAAAAAGATGATGAAAAAACTATAGCCTTTTTACCAGGTTCAAGGCGTAGTGAAATTAGGCGTTTAATGCCTATTTTTAAAGAACTCTCGCAAAAATTTAAGGGTGAAAAAATTCTTTGCGTTCCCCCATTTAATCTTGAAAAATTAGAAATTTATGGTGATATTAGTGAATTTAAAATAGAAAGTAACACTCCAAAAGTGCTTAAAAAAGCTGATTTTGCTTTTATTTGTAGTGGAACGGCTACTTTAGAGGCGGCTTTAGTGGGAACTCCTTTTGTTCTTACTTACAAAGCAAAAGCGATTGATATTTTTATCGCAAAACTTTTTGTAAAATTAAAACACATAGGACTTGCAAATATTTTTTGTGATTTTGCTGGAAAAGAAGCTTTAAATCCTGAATTTTTACAAGATAAAGTCAATGTTTTAAATTTATATGAAGCTTACAATAAATATGATTATAAGGCATTTTTTGCTAAAGTTGATTTTTTAAAAGAATATTTACAATTTGGAAGTGCTAAAAATTTAGCAAAAATCCTAAACGAAATATAAAAGGATAAATCATGCAAAAAGAACCAATGAGTCAATTTGGCTATGATAAGTTAGCCGCAGAATTAAAAGATTTAAAAGACAATCAACGCCCTGCTGTTGTAATAGAAATCGATACAGCAAGAAGTCACGGGGATTTGAAAGAAAATGCGGAATACCATGCTGCAAGAGAAAAGCAAGCTTTGATAGAAAGTCGTATGGCAGAGCTTAGTGACTTGCTAGCAAGAGCTCAAGTGATCGATCCTTCAAGCTATGAACATGATAGTGTGAAATTTGGCTCAAGTGTTGTGATCATGGATTTGGATACAGAAAAAGAAAGCAAATATACTCTAGTAGGAATTTGCGAAGGAGATTTAGATAAGGGTTATATTTCCATCGCATCTCCAATAGCAAAAGCTATGCTTGGGAAAAAAGAAGGAGATGATTTTAAAGTGCGTTTGCCAAAAGGTGAGAGTGAATTTGAAATCCTTTCTATAAATTATGAGCCTTTGAAATTTTAAGGATAAAAAATTTTACTACAAAATGGAGCGATTTTAATCGCGGATGCTCATGAAAATGAACAGAGAAAGGGATTTTGGGAATTTTTACAAATCTTAAAAAAAGGTAAAATTTCCACCCCTCAACTCATACTTATGGGTGATATTTTTGATTTACTTATAGGTGAAATCTCTGCTACGCATGAATTTGCTAAACCTTACATAGAACTTTTAGAAGAATTGGCCTTAAAGATTGAAATTATCTACTTAGAAGGCAATCATGATTTTAATCTTTCTTGTTTTTTTAAAAGGGTAAAAATTTTTAACTTACAAAAGCAACCCATAAAGCTTAATTTGCATACAAGTAAAGGTAATAATCTTGTTTTAAATAACGCTTTTATAAAATTAGCTCACGGAGATATTTTTTTACCACCTCTTTTACAATTTACTCTTAAAACATTAAGAAATCATTATTTGCTTATATTTTTGAATTTTTTAAATATTATTACTTGTAATTTTATTTCAAATAAAATTCTTCAAAATCAAAACAAAAAAAACCTTTTTTATCAAATAAAAGATTTTGAAAATTTAGCAAAAAAAAGATATGAAAGATATGAAAATTTAGGATTTTGGGTATGTGAAGGACACTATCATCAAAATCATCAAATCAACAAAGAAAACATTAAATATCTTAACTTAGCTAGTTTTGCATATGAGAGAAGTTTTTTTGTAGTAGAATATCAACAAGAAATCAAATTTCGAGAACAGAAATTGAGGGGTCAAAATGTTTGATGAAAATATCGTGAAAACGGGTTCAAATGAAATGGAGCTTGTCGATTTCCGTATCTTTAAGCAAGGACACGATAAAGTCTATGAAGGAATTTATGGTGTAAATGTTTCTAAGGTAAGGGAAATTATAAAAATCCCAAGCCTTACAGAACTTCCAGGTGTACCTGATTACATCGAAGGTATCTTTGATCTTCGTGGAGTGGTTATACCTGTAGTCAATCTTGCCAAATGGATGCAAATCACTGAGCCAGAAAGCGCTATGCTAAAACCTAGAGTTATTATCACTGAATTTAGCAATATTCTTATTGGTTTTATAGTTCACGAAGCAAAAAGAATTCGTAGAATAAACTGGAAGGATATAGAACCAGCAACTTTTTCTACAGGATCAGGTGCTTTAGATAAAGGTAAAATCACAGGTGTAACACGCATTGAAAATGATGAAGTGTTGCTAATTTTAGATCTTGAAAGTGTTGTTGAAGATTTAGGAATTTACGCTCCAAAAACAGATATAGATTTTGGAAAAATAGAAAAATTTACTGGAACAGCACTTATACTTGATGACAGCATGACTGCTAGAAAACGCGTCAAAGAAATGATGCAACAGATGGGCTTTCAAGTTGTTGAAGCTAAAGACGGCGTAGAGGGCATAAACAAATTAGAAGAATTAAGCCAAGTTTATGGTGAAAGTTTAAATGATACTTTAAAAATTATAGTAAGCGATGTCGAAATGCCACAAATGGATGGTTTCCACTTTGCTGCACGCATTAAAGAAGATCCAAGATTTAAAGATATTCCTATAGTCTTTAACTCGTCTTTATCAAATGAATTTATGAATGAGAAAGGTGTTCAAGAAGCTGGTGGAGAAGGCTATCTTGTCAAATTTAACGCTAGCGATTTCTTCAATGAAATTGCAAAGGTTATTAAAAAACATCAATCTCAAGAACAGGGGTAAAATATGGAAGATATGCAAGAAATACTTGAAGACTTTTTGGTTGAAGCTTTTGAGCTTGTTGAGCAAATCGACCATGATTTAGTAGAGCTTGAATCAAATCCAGAAGACTTAGAATTATTAAATAGAATTTTCCGTGTTGCACATACGGTTAAAGGATCATCAAGTTTCTTAAATTTTGATGTTTTAACAAAGTTAACTCACCACATGGAAGATGTTTTAAACAAAGCAAGACATGGCGAGTTAAAAATAACTCCAGATATCATGGATGTAGTTTTAGAGTCTATTGATAGAATGAAAACTCTACTTAATTCTATTCGCGATAATGGCAACGATACTGCTATTGGTATGGACATAGAACCAATTTGCGCAAGATTAACAGCTATTTCAGAGGGAGAGTCTCCTGTTGAGGCAACAGATTTAAATGAAAAATCTACTCCACAAGCAGAACCAGAAGCACCAAAACAAGAAACAACTACTCCTGAACCTGAAGTAGATGTTAATCAATTAAGTGATTCTGAAGTTGAAGCTGAAATAGAAAGACTTTTAAAAGTTAGAAAAGCTGAAGATCAAGCTCGTCGTGCACAAAAGAAACAAACAACAAATGCAGCACCTAAACCGACTAACAATACAGCAAATAAACCTGCAGAAAGTGGAGAGAAAAAGGTTCCTGCTTCAGGTAGCAATGCTAGCAGTATGGATCAAACCATACGCGTGGAAGTAAAAAGATTAGATCACTTAATGAATCTAATTGGGGAGCTTGTTTTAGGCAAAAACCGTTTGCTTAAAATTTATGATGATGTTGAAGAGCGTTATGAAGGAGAAAAATTCCTTGAAGAGCTTAATCAAGTCGTAAGTCAGCTAAGTATCATTACAACCGATGTTCAACTTGCTGTAATGAAAACAAGAATGCAGCCTATAGCAAAAGTTTTCAATAAATTTCCAAGAGTTGTTCGTGATTTGAGTCGTGAATTAGGAAAGCAAATAGAACTTGAAATTACAGGTGAAGAAACTGAACTTGATAAATCTATCGTAGAGGAAATTGGCGATCCTATCATGCATATGATTAGAAATTCATGTGACCATGGTGTTGAGGATCCAGCAACTCGTGCAGCGAATGGAAAACCTGAAAAAGGTATAGTTCAACTTAAAGCTTATAATGAAGGCAATCACATCGTTGTAGAAATTACAGATGATGGTAAAGGACTTGATCCAAATGGTTTAAAAGCAAAAGCTATAGAGAAAAATTTGATTACCGAAAGAGAAGCAGATCAAATGACAGACAAAGAAGCTTTTGCTTTGATTTTCAAACCTGGTTTTTCAACTGCGGCTAAAGTAACAAATGTTTCAGGTCGTGGCGTAGGAATGGATGTTGTTAAAACCAACATCGAAAAACTAAATGGGGTAATTGAAATTGATAGTGAGTTAGGTAAAGGAAGTTCGTTTAAACTTAAAATTCCTCTTACCTTGGCAATCATTCAATCTTTACTTGTAGGAACTCAAGAGGAATTCTATGCAATTCCACTTGCAAGCGTTCTTGAAACAGTTAGAGTGCCAATTGATGATATCTATACTATCGAAGGTAAAAATGTATTACGCTTAAGAGATGAAGTGCTTTCTCTTGTGAGACTTTCAGATGTATTTGGAGTTAAACAAGTCCTTGAAAGCGGCGATCAAACTTATGTCGTTGTTATAGGGGTAGCAGAAAGCAAGCTTGGTATTATAGTAGATACTCTTGTAGGACAAGAAGAGATAGTTATTAAATCTATGGGTGATTATTTACAAAATATCCAAGGTATAGCAGGAGCTACAATCCGTGGCGATGGTAGAGTGACATTAATCATTGATGTAGGTGCTATGATGGATATGGCCAAAGAAATTAAAGTTGATATTAAAGCGCAATTAGAATCAAGTGCAAAAAAACCCAAAGAACAACCAAGTGACTATAAAGTCTTAATTGTAGATGATTCTAAAATGGATAGAACTTTAATGCAAAAAGCTTTAGAACCACTAGGAGTTAGTTTAGTTGAAGCAACAAATGGTGTTGAAGCATTGAATATTATAAAATCTGGCGAACATGATATTGATGCAATGCTTATAGATATCGAAATGCCAAGAATGGATGGATACACCTTAGCTGGTGAAATTAGAAAGTATTCTAAATATCGTAACTTACCACTCATTGCAGTTACTTCAAGAACAAGTAAAACTGACCGCTTAAGAGGTGTTGAAGTGGGTATGACTGAATATATCACTAAACCTTATTCTCCAGAATACTTGGAAAATGTGGTTAGAAAAAATTTGAAACTAGGATAAGAATATGAGTAATGAAAAATTAGAGCAAATTTTGCAAAAACAGCAAACTCAGATGGCTGGTCCTGATGTCGATCAAAGAGAAGATGATATCATCCAACTTGTCGGCTTTGTAGTTGGAGATGAGGAGTATGCGATTCCAATTCTTAATATACAAGAAATCATCAAACCTATAGAATATACTAGAGTTCCTAGTGTACCTGATTATGTTCTAGGGGTTTTTAATATGCGTGGTAATGTTATGCCACTTATTGATCTAGCTCAACGCTTTCATTTAGGGAGTTCTAAAATGACACCTCAAACAAGATATATTGTTTTAAGGGGTGAGACAAATGGAACTGGAGTTGGAGGAAATGCTGGTTTTGTTATAGATAGATTAACTGAAGCAATTAAAATTCACAGAAACAGAATCGATCCACCACCTGAAACTTTAGTTAAAGACAAAGGTATGATTTATGGTATAGGAAAAAGAGATGAAAATATCTTAACTATACTCAAAGTAGAAGCTTTACTTAAACGCGAATTTTAATGATTAAACTTTGTGTTTTTGACTTTGACGCTACTTTAATGGATGGTGAAACCATCGATATTTTAGCTACAGCGCATGGCAAGGGTGATCAAACAAGCGAAATTACCCGCCATGCTATGACTGGAGAACTTGATTTTTTCGAAAGTCTTCAAAAACGAGCAAGCCTTTTAAAAGGTATGTCTTATAAAAAAGTTTTAGAATTAAGTAGCACATTTCCACTAATGCATGGAGCACATGAACTTATCCAATATTTAAAATCTAAAAATATACAAATTGTTATTTTTAGCGGTGGTTTTCATGAAGGCATAGATCCTGCTATGCAAAAACTTGGAATTAACCTTGGTTTTGCAAATTATCTGCATCATAAAAATGACATTTTAACAGGGCTAGTTGGTGGAGAAATGATGTTTTCAAATTCAAAAGGCTTAATGCTACAACGATTAAAAAGCTTTTTAAATTTGAAAACAGATGAAGTGATGTGTGTTGGCGATGGGGCAAATGATTTGGCAATGTTTAATGAAAGTGGATTAAAGATTGCATTTTGTGCTAAAGAAATTTTACGTTCTCAAGCTGATATTTGCATAGATATAAAAGACTTAAAAGAAATAATAAAGGTAATATAATGAAAAATTTTTCTCTTTGGTGTGATTTTATAGAAAATAGTTTTTTAGATAATGAATTTTTAAATTTATTATCACATGGAATTAATGGTGCTACTTCAAATCCTGCTATTTTTAAAAATGCTATTTTAAATTCTCCGATTTATAAAGATAAAATTCTTAAATTAAAAGGAAAAAAAACAAAAGATATTTATGAAGAATTAGCAATTTCCGATATTCAAAAAACAGCCGATAAATTAGCTCCTCTTTTTTATCAAAAAAACGATGGATTTATAAGTATTGAAATAGATCCAAGACTTCATGATAACACGACTCTTAGTTTAGGCGAAGCTAAAAGACTTTATAGTGCTATTAGCAAAGAAAATGTAATGATTAAAATTCCAGCTACAAAAGCTTCTTATGAAGTAATGTATGAACTTATGAAAAATGGTATTAGCGTCAATGCTACCTTAATTTTTTCTCTTGAACAAAGTCAAAAATGTTTTGAAGCTTTAAATGCAGGTTTAGTCGAATTTAGAAAAAACAATATAGCCTTAAAAGAACAAAATACTAGAACACCACAAGCTGTTATAAGTATTTTTGTAAGTCGTTTTGATAGACTTTTAAATCCTAAAGCCAAAGAGCAAAATCGTATTGGAATTTTAAATGCAAATTTAGCTTATAACAATATCTACTCAAAAAATGAACCTAATATTCGCGCCTTGTTTGCAAGCACTGGAGTTAAAGGAGATGATCTGCCAAAAGACTATTATATCAAAGAACTTCTTTTTGAGAATTCTGTTAATACTGCTCCTCTTGATGCAATAGAGGTATTTAAAGGAAAAATGGATTTTAAAAAACCTTTAATGAATTTTGAAATTTATACAGAACTTAATCAAATCATTTCTCAAAGTGAACGAGAAAAAGCTTGCAATGATTTATTAAGTGATGGCCTAGAGCAATTTTGTATTGCTTTTGAAGATATTTTAAAAGCTCTTTAATTAACGTATTTTTATCATTTTATTCTTTGAAAGTTTTAATATTTTTGATGGGATATTTTCGAAAAATTTCTCATCAAGTATTATATCAGCAACACTTCTAGCCCATTCTTCATCAAATTCTTTTCCATGCTTGTTTGCCGAAGATGAATAAAAATAGCCATTTTTACTTAAAAAATTCGCATGTTTACACTCTTTCACAATACGAATGGCCTGATTATTTGGATAGATAAAAGTTGTTTTTTTAGAACGACGTACTAAATTTTTAAAAGATTTTGGAATTCTTGCTAAACTTTTTAACTCGCAAAATTTCGCAGAAGTGATTAAGCAAGGTTGATTTTTACCTCTACCTTTTAAAGCATTAATCTCTTCTAAATTTTTACTTAAAAATCCTACCGTAGTATCTGTTTGAGCTAAATAAATCATCAAGGAACTGGTAAGCCTAATTTTTGCAAAGGAATATACTCAAAATAATATTGACAACGTACACTAATAATATAGTCTAGAACATCTTTATATTCAGGCTTCATAAACCAATCATTTAAAAGATAAATATATTCTACTTCGATATTTGCCCTAGAAAATAGTTTTTGATATTGCTTTTTCTTAAAATCACAAGTCTGCAGTTTCTCATCTACAGATCCAGGCACACTTTGAAATTTACACTCAATAATATGCAAAGTATTGTTAATAATCACATAAATACTATCATCTGGCAAAAGTTTTTTAGAAATGCACTCTTTCCAATTAATTTTCAATTCTTCTAAAAATTCATAAAGCTTGTGTTTTTTAAAAATTCTTGCTACTTTTTTATTATTAAAAAAGACTTCTTGTTTTTCATTAAGAGTATAACCATTTTGTTGCGACAAAAAGGTTGCTAAATCCACTCTTCCCTCAAATACTAATCCAGTTTGAGTATTACTTCCGCCAATTCCACCTGTAATCATAAATAATCTCCTTGAAATAAATTATTTTTTTCCAATAATCGTAAATCATTAATTTTATTTTTAATAGTATTAAAATTATTTTCTAATTCTTTTTTTCTAGCTATTGATATTTCAATAAATTCACTTTCTTTCTCAAAACCTATAAATTTTCTATTTAATAAATTCGCCGCAATGCCCGTAGTTGAACTCCCACTAAAAGGATCGCAGATTAATGAGCTTTCATTGCTTGCCATTAAAATAAGTCTAGCAAGCAAGGCTAAAGGTTTTTGTGTGGGATGTTTTCCATTTGTTTTTTCCCAAGGGGCAATAGCATTAAAAGCCCAAACATCACGCATTTGTTTATTCTTGTTTAAAAATCTTAAAATTTCATAATTAAAAATATGCTTATGTTTATGACTTTTTCTAGCCCAAATAATTTGCTCTGTCGAATGCGTAAGATAGCGACAGCTAAAATTTGGCGGAGGATTTGTTTTTTGCCAAGTAATGATATTTAAAATTTTAAAATCAAGTTTTTGCAAAATTCTACCAAGTGAGAAAATATTATGGTAAGTCCCGCTAATTAAAATACTTCCAGTATCTTTAAGTGCTATTTTTGCATTAGATAGCCATTTTAAATTAAACTTATCTATTTTTTCAATATCATCACCCCTATCCCAGTTTCCTTTATTTACACTAACTATTTTACCATTTTGAATACTTAAACCATCATTTGAAAGAAAATAAGGCGGATCAGCAAAAATCAAATCAAATTGTTTTTCAAATTTGGGCAATAATTTATTACAATCATTTTGATAAAGGGTAAAATTTTTATCTTTGCTAGCGAAAATAAACTTTTCTTTTAAATTCACTTAAGATACTCCTGCAAGCTTTTTACTTCTAAATAACTTTCGTTTTGTATAGCTTTAATCGATTTTGCACCTGCTAAAGCCGAACGTAAATTTGTGAAATAAGGTATTTTAAAACGAATGATATTTTCACGAATTTTTTTCGTATCACCTTTAAAACTGTGACTATCGCTTGTATTGATAACTAAATGAATTTCCCCATTTTTCAATTTATCTTCAACATTGGGGCGTCCTTCTGAAATTTTATGTACAAGTTCGCACTCAAAACCACTTTCTAAAATTTCCTTACAAGTTCCCCCAGTTGCCATAAGTTTAAAGCCAAGCTTTACATATTCTGCGGCGATTTTTTTGGTATATTTTTTATCCTTATCTTTTAAGGAGATAAATACCACGCCTTGCTCTGGAAGATGATTAAACGATGCGATTTGACTTTTTGCATAAGAATTTGCAAAATCCTTGCTTATACCCATAACTTCACCCGTTGAACGCATTTCAGGGCCTAATTCTAAATCACTTCCGCTAAGTTTTGCAAATGGAAATACTGCTTCTTTTACACTCATATATTTTGGAGTTTTAGGGCGTAAAATTTTAGTATCAAAATTAACCACTTTGAAAGTATCATAAAATTTTAAAGCTTCTTTTAAATTTCCTTGCCACATCACACGCGTTGCCACTTTTGCTAAAGGAATACCCGTAGCTTTACTAACAAAAGGCACAGTACGACTAGCTCTAGGATTTACTTCTATCATATAAAGCTCATTATTATGTAAAGCAAATTGTATATTTAAAAGCCCTACAACTCCTAAATTTAAAGCAATATCTGCGGTTTTTTGTGCAATAAATTCTTGCATTTTTTCATCGATATTACAAGGTGGTAAAGAACAAGCACTATCGCCTGAATGAATTCCTGCTTCTTCTATATGCTCCATAATTCCTGCCATATAAACATCTTTGCCATCACAAATCGCATCAACATCAATTTCTGTAGCATTGTCTAAAAACTGATCGATCAAAACAGGACTTTTATCACTCACATCCACAGCTTCTTGCATATAGAGTCTAAGTTCAGACTCATCATTTACCACACGCATCGCACGCCCACCTAAAACATAACTTGGTCTTACAAGCACAGGATATCCTATATCACTAGCCTTAAGCACCGCTTCTTCTACGCTTGTCGCGGTAGAATTTTTTGGCTGATTAATACCTAGCTTTGTAATAAATTCGGCAAATTTCTTTCTATCTTCTGCCATATCAATTACTCTTGCACTAGTACCTATAATCTTAGCTCCAAAAGCACTCAAACGCTTAGCAAATTTCAAAGGAGTTTGTCCACCAAAATGCACAATCACTCCATCAGGTTTTTCACGCTCAATCACCGCTCTTAAATGTTCGAAATCAATAGGTTCAAAATACAAAATATCACTTGTATCATAGTCAGTCGAAACGGTTTCAGGATTACAATTATACATAATGGTTTTAATACCCATATCTTTAAGCGCAAAAGAAGCATGTACGCAAGCATAGTCAAATTCTATACCTTGTCCTATGCGGTTTGGCCCCCCACCTATAATCATCACTTTTTTTTCTTTTTTATCCCTAGTTTCACTCTTACTTTGAGTGAGTTCGCTTACATTGATACTTGAATAAAGATAAGGAGTTAAGGCTTCAAATTCACCCGCACAAGTATCCACTTCACTAAATTCTGCGATGATTTTTTGCTTCATTCTTGCATAATAAATATCATTTTGGCTTAATTCTAAATTATCTTTCAAATTTACAAGCAAGGCTATCATTTTATCTGAAAAGCCCATAGTTTTTGCTTTTCTCAAAAGAGCTTTATTGTTTAAAATATCCATATCAATTTGCTCTTCAAAATCTACAATTTCTTTAATCTGTGTTAAAAACCAAGGATCTATTTTGCAAAGCTCATGAAGTTCTTCTACACTAAAACCTTCCCTAAAAGCCTGAGCAATATAAAGTAAACGCTTTTCATTGGCATTGCGAATTTTAAAAACAAGATCATTTCTATCTTCAAATTTTACTCTATCAAAACCACTCAAAGAGCGCTCAAGAGAACAAAGTGCTTTTTGTATACTTTCTTTAAAAGTACGTCCTATAGCCATCACCTCACCCACACTTTTCATAGCTGTACCTAAAGTTGTGTTTGCCCCTGGAAATTTTTCAAAAGTAAAGCGAGGAATTTTTGTTACAATATAATCAATCACAGGCTCAAAAGATGCAGGAGTTCCTGTAATATCATTTTTAATCTCATCTAAACTAAAGCCTACTGCCAAAAGTGTCGCAACCTTTGCTATAGGATAGCCCGTTGCCTTAGAAGCTAAAGCACTTGATCTTGAAACTCTTGGATTCATTTCTATAACTATCATTCTTCCATTTTTTGGGTTGATAGCAAACTGCACATTACTTCCGCCTGTATCTACGCCAATTTCACGCAAAATAGCAAAAGAAGCATTACGCATAACTTGATATTCTTTATCCGTCAAAGTTAATGCTGGAGCTATTGTAATACTATCTCCTGTATGAACTCCCATAGGATCGATATTTTCTATACTACAAACTATGATACAATTATCCGCTCTATCACGCATAACTTCCATTTCATATTCTTTCCAACCCAACAAACTTTCTTCAATCAAAATTTCATGGATAGGCGATAAAGCTAAAGCAGTATTGGCAAGTTCTTTAAATTCGTCCATATTATAAACCACACCACTTCCAGCACCTCCTAAAGTATAAGAAGCACGGATCATCAAAGGAAAGCCAATTTCATCTACAGCTTTTAAAGCTTCATCATAATTATACGCATACATCGATTTTGGTAAATCCATGCCGATTTTTTTCATGCATTCTTTAAAGACCTGACGATCTTCACCTTTTTTAATCGCCTCAGGGTTTGCACCTAAAAATTTCACATCTCCTAAAAGTCCACTTTCATAAACTTCCATAGCAACATTTAACGCTACTTGTCCACCCATGGTTGGTAAAATTGCATCAATTTTTTCTTTTTTAATAATACTTAAAATACTTTCTTTTGTTATGGGTTCTATATAAGTCGCATCTGCAAATTCGGGATCTGTCATGATGGTTGCAGGATTTGAGTTGATTAATACTACACGATATCCTAATTCTTTTAAAGTCTTTGCGGCTTGAGTTCCAGAATAATCAAATTCACAAGCTTGTCCTATCACAATAGGACCACTTCCTATAAGTAAAATGCTTTTAATATCTGTTCGTTTTGGCATAAATTTTCCTAAGAGCATAAATTTGGGCTGATTATAACAAAAATTAGTTTTATAAACTTTGAAATTATCGATATAATTTTAAAAAATAAACACTCTGCTTTTAATCTAGGAAATAATACATAAAGAAATTTAAGATTTTTTATAAAATTCTCATTCAATTATAAACATTTATTTGATAATTTAACAAAATTTTTAGCATTAAACAAAGTTATAATAATTAGCAAAAATATAGAAAATTTTTAAAAAGTCTAATCCTTGACTTATAAATTATCAACTACATATAAATAAGCAGGAATACTAATCTTAACATAAGGCTTTACTTCTACACTTTGATACATATCTTCATCATTAACTCTATTCACAATACCGACAGGTATATCTGAAAAGAAAATATTATCAAGTCCACTTGTTAAAATTTCATCTCCGACATTAATTTTCGCCCACTTTGGAATAAATTTAACCACAATCCTGCCATCTTCACCCTGGATTAAACCTGGAGCTTTGGATTTTCCTATATAAACAGAAAAAACACACTGATCATCACCTTGTAAAAGAGCCATTGCTCTACCATTTTTATTAATAGCTATACCTGCAGTATATCCTTGATATATCAAACCACGGTTTTTACCAACGGGAATTTTGCTCCAATCTAACCATAATTTTTTATAATCATTCAATTGAACATAAGAAATAACTCTAGTTAAAGAAACTTGAGGTAAATATTTTGTAGAATTTTGATCCTCTAAAATACGATTTAATTGATTTGCAAAACTAGTTACCTTTACAGCAATATCTTCTAATTCTTTATTTCTAGCTTTTAGTTGCTGAATTTGATTTGCTTGATTAAAGTGTTCTGAAATTTTTTCTCCCAAATAATCTTTAATATTATAAAAATTACCTATAACAAAATCATTAACACGGAGAACATTTTGCTTAATAAGTCCTCCATAATAAAAAGATATAAAAACCAAAAAGGCTAAGACAAGAACATAAAAAATCTTATTCTTCATTGGTTAATTGTTGCAATAATGAAATTTCCTCTAAAGCTTTACCTGTTCCTTTTGCTACAGCTAAAAGCGGTTCATCTGCGATATAAACTGGCAAACGTACAATTTCACTTAAGTATTTATCAAGACCACGAATCAATGCTCCGCCACCTGTTAAAACTACACCATTTTCTACTATATCACTTGCTAAATCAGGCGGCATCATTTCAAGAACCATTTTTAAAGCATCAGCAATTTCTTTTAAATACTCACGCATCGCTTCTCTTACATCTTCGCTTGTAAGTTCAATACGACTTAAAAGTCCACTTACTTGATCGCGTCCTTTTACCACCATAGAAAGCTCTTTTGGAAGTTGTATTGCTGAACCTATAGTGATTTTGATCTCTTCGCCTGTTCTTTCACCTATGATAAGATTGTATTTTTCTTTTACATAATTAACTATACTCATATCAAGCTTATCTCCAGCCGTACGAATAGACTTTGAAATCACAAGTCCACCCAAAGAAATCACTCCAATTTCAGTAGTTCCGCCCCCTATATCTACTACCAAATTTCCTTTAGGCTCTTGTATAGGTAAACTTGCACCAATAGCTGCTGCCATAGGCTCTTCAATCAAAAATACCTCTCTTGCACCTGCGCTTAAAGCACTTTCTCTTACCGCTTTTCTTTCTACTTGAGTTAAACCATAAGGAACAGAAATGATAATTCTAGGGCGTAAAAAACTTTTTCTACGGTGTGTTTTTTCTATAAAATAGCGGATCATTTTTTCAGTCATATCAAAATCTGCAATCACGCCATCTTTCATAGGACGAATAGCTTCGATATTGCCTGGAGTTTTTCCCACCATATCTTTAGCTTCTTTACCTACGGCTAAAATTTTTGCTTTGGAACCATACCTTTCTCTTTCAACTGCCACAACAGAAGGCTCATTTATCACTATACCCTTATCTTTTATCAAAACTAGCGTATTAGCTGTTCCTAAATCAATCCCCATATCACTAGAAAAAAATCCTATAAGTTGATCTAATATCATTTCTATCCTTTTAACTTATTTTTCTTTTTATTAATAATGCTTTTGCATTGTCTTTAACAACTTCTTTAGTTATTACAATATCATAATTTTTATACTCTGGTAACTCAAACATTAAATCTACCATCATTTCTTCTATAATACTTCTAAGTCCCCTAGCTCCTGTTTTTCTCTCCAATGCAAGTTGCGCGATAGCTCTTAGAGCATCTTCTTCAAATTTTAAATTTACCCCATCAATAGCAAAAAGCTTTTGATATTGTTTAATAATGGCATTTTTAGGCTCAGTTAAAATTCTTACCATATCCTCTTCATTAAGCTCATTTAAAGATGCAATCACATGCAAACGACCTATAAGCTCAGGAATCAAACCAAAATGCACCAAATCATCAGGTTCGATTTTCTCAAGCAAAGCTTTATTTTCTTCTTTTGCATCATCAAAAAAGCCCACAACTTTATCGCCAAGTTTTCTTTTTAAGATAGTTTCCAAACCATCAAAAGCTCCACCACAAACAAATAAAATATTTGAAGTGTCAATTTGTATAAACTCTTGATTTGGATGTTTTCTTCCCCCTTTTGGTGGAATATTTACCAAACTTCCTTCGATAATCTTAAGTAAAGCTTGTTGCACACCCTCTCCACTTACATCACGAGTAATAGAACGATTTTCACTCATTCTAGCAATTTTATCAATCTCATCAATAAACACTATACCTTTTTGAGCTCTTTGCACATCTCCATCTGCAGCTTGCAAAAGACGTGTTAAAATATTTTCCACATCCTCACCTACATATCCTGCTTCAGTTAAAGAAGTTGCATCACAAATTGCTATAGGTACATCTAAAAATTTAGCTAAAGTTTGCGCCAATAAAGTTTTTCCACTTCCTGTTGGCCCAACAAGTAAAATATTTGACTTAAAAAGCTCTGTATCATCATCTTGAAGTTCGGCTTTAAAAAGTCTTTTATAATGATTGTATACTCCAACACTAAAAACTTTTTTAGCTCTATCTTGTCCTATGACATAACGATCTAGATAAGCTTTTAATTCTTTTGGAGTGATATCTTTAAATTCTGTATTATGGCTTTGTTTAGGTTCTTTAAATTCTTTTTCTTCTCCATAAATAATACTATAAGCACCTTCAACGCAATATTCACAAATAAAAGCATCATCATTTTCATTTGCTAAAATTCTTCTTTGTGGATTCTCCACTTCATTGCAAAAACTACATTTTCTAGGCATTATTTTTACCCCTATAGACAGGAATTCCGCGCTTTGTTTCTAATATAAAATGGCACATTTTTTTAACATTTTCACTTTCTTGATTTTCAAGCAAATTTTTAGCATTTTCTTTTAAATCTCCTTGTCTAAATAAAGTTTTAAAAGCTCTGCTAAGTCTATCTACTTCATCTTTATCAAAACGACGACGAATACCTACTAAATTTAAACTTCTAATACTTGCACGATTTCCTTCTGCTAAACAAAACGGTACTATATCCTGAGAGAGTGCACTAGCTCCTGCTATCATACAACCCTCACCTACTTTGACAAATTGATGAATAGGTGTAAGCCCGCCTACAACCGTAAAATCTCCAAGCTCTACATGTCCTGCTAAAGTTGCATTATTAGCTAAAATAATATTATTACCTAAAAGACAATCATGAGCAATATGACAGTAAGCCATAATAAAAGCATTATCGCCTATACGAGTAAAACCATCTCCTTTAGCTGTACCTGAATTTATCGTTGCAAATTCTCTAATAGTTGCATTTTTTCCTATAACAACACCGCTTTTTTGCTCTTCTTTATAAGATATATCCTGAGGAATATCGCCTACTATAGCATAAGAAAATACACGAGAATGATCACCTATAGTTGTATCTGAAAGAATTCGAGCACCTTGTTTGATGACAACATCATTACCTATTTTAGTATCTTTACCTACATAAGCATAAGCTTCTATTACAACATCGTCACCAAGTTGTGCACCCTCTTCAATCACCGCACTTGGATGAATTTTTTTCATTATTTATCCACTATCATAGCTTTAAGCTCAGCCTCTGCAACTAAATTTCCATCTACAAAAGCTTGCCCTTTAAAAATCCACATATTACCACGATTTTTAACCACGCTCATTTCATAATCAAGCCTATCTCCAGGACGCACAGGATTTCTAAATTTTGCTCCATCTATGCCTGTGAAATAAACTACTTTACTTTTTGGATCCACTTTATCTTCCATACTTTCAAAAGCTAAAACTCCGCCTGTTTGAGCCATACCTTCTAAAATCAAAACTCCAGGATAAATAGGATGCCCTGGAAAATGTCCCATAAAAACATGGTCACTTATACTGATGTTTTTATATCCTCGAACCACTTCTTTAACTTTTAATTCTGTAATTTTATCTACTAGTAAAAAAGGGTAACGGTGTGGTAAGATTTCTTGAATTTGCATTACATCTATCATTATTAAATTAACCTTGAAAACAATTAAAAATTTTATTATATAAAAAAATCATTAAAAATTATATTAACAAAAAAAGTTTTTCTTAATAAATTTCTTAAATTTCTACAAGTATCTCTTGATTATCATGATAAATTTCACTTTTTGCTATCACTTCATATCTTGAAGGTAAAATATTTTCAAGGATGATAATAGGGCTAAGATTATAAGCTCCAAACAATTTATTACGCCATTTAATTTCTGCTTGAACACTCAAAGGTCTTTTTAAAAAATCTTCAAAATTTTTCCATTTGTTTTTAAAAAATGCATTAAAACGCCAAAATTCCACAAAAACCATTTCATCTTTAGTACTTCTATAAAAGCCTTCTTTTAAATTTTGTTTTAATTTTTCCTCATCCAAAGAAAATCTTGTATAAACGTTTTTAAAATGCGAATAAAATAAAATATGAGATTTAACAGGCTTTTTGTCTAATTTTATCAAAGCGCTTAAAAGACGATAATTTAAAAATTTCTCTCTTAAAATTTCAAATTTTATACCCTTTTTTTCCCATAAAACTACTTTTTTATAAAAAGCTATTCTTGCTTCTATACTTGCAGGTAAAATTTGCTTATTTACAGGAGATATTAACTCATCAATAAAATTCTTATCTTGTTTTTGTTTTTTAAGCCCATAAATACAACCACAATAGTTTTGATGATAAAGCATTTCTTTTTTTGCTAAAGCAAACTGCCTTTGAGTGCCGCCATTTTTACGAAAATCAGGAGCTAAAAACTCTACTCCATAAGGCTCACATTCTTTTTGCAAAGCATTTTTTAACTGTTCTAAATCTTTTTTAGGACTGGTTAAAAGCGTAGTAGTAAGCTTTTTTTCTCCTATTTTAGCAGCAAATTTAACACTAGATCCCATTCTTACATCAAAACAAATTTCACACCTTGCACCTTTTTCAGGCTCATCTTCATAACCACGCACAGCATTAAGCCATTTTTCATACTCATACTCGCCCTTATATAACTTAATACCAAGTTTATCACAAGATCTTTTTACATCTAAAAATCTTAGTTCGTATTCGCTTAAAGGATGGATATTTGGATCATAAAAATACCCTATGATTTTTTCATCAGGATAGGTCTTTCTAAGTTCTTCAACAAAATAATGACTATCCACACTACAACAAATATGCACTAACATTAAAGACTTTCAAGTACTTTTAAAGCATGATCTTTTACACGAACATTACTATAAATTTGAGCAATCTTACCTGTTTCATCGATAACAAAAGTAGATCGGATAAGACCTTCGTATTCTTTTCCGTAATTTTTCTTAATCCCCCAAGCTCCATAAGCTTTAGCAACTTCTTTTTCGCTATCACTAAGTAAAATATGCTTTAAATCAAATTTAGAGATAAATTTTTCATGACTTGCCACGCTATCAGGACTGATACCGATAATCACTGCATTTTTATCACCAAATTTATCATAATTTAAACTAAAATCACAAGCTTCTGTAGTGCAACCTGGAGTATTATCTTTTGGATAAAAATACAAAATCACCTTTTTACCAATAAAATCTTTTAATGCTATTTTTACCCCATCTTGATTTAAAAGCTCAAACTGAGGCGCTTTATCTCCTATATTTAAACTCATTTGTTTGCCTTTGCTTTGATAGCTTCTACACTTTCTCCGCCAAAGCCTATGTCATAACTTTCTACATCTTCTAAAACCACCACAACTCTTTCTTTACTTTTATTATATTTCGTGCTTAAAAGTTTGGTAATATCAGCTATAAGCTCCGCTTTTTGTTCCTTGCTTAAAGACGGCTTTGCTAATTTAATATTTACCAATGGCATAATTTCTCCTTTTTAACGATAATTTTTCATAATTATTTCAAAAAATACCTAATATTTTTTTTAACAAAAAACCTTAATTTAATAAAAGCTTATTGTTAGTATATTTTTGATAAAATCCCGATTTATTCTTAAAATAATATTTTTTAAGAAATAAACAACTATAAAAGGTAAAAAAATGATCTCAGCAGATAAAATTTGGATGGATGGAAAATTAGTTGATTTTAAAGATGCAACTTTGCACTTTTTAACCCATTCTTTACATTATGGCAATGCTGTTTTTGAAGGAACTAGAGCCTATAAAACAGATAAAGGCTTAGCAATTTTCAGACTTGAAGATCACACCAAAAGACTTTTAGAGTCTGCAAAAATTACTCTTTTAAATTGTCCTTTTTCTCAAAAAGAGCTTGAAAATGCACAAATTGAACTCTTAAAAGCAAACAATTTTAAAAGCAATGTCTATATCCGCCCTTTGATTTTTTTAGGCGATGGAGTTATGGGACTTTATCATATAAAAGCTCCTGTAAGAGTTGGAATTGCAGCTTGGGAATGGGGCGCTTACCTTGGAGAAGAAGGCTTAGAAAAAGGCATAAAAGTAAAAATTTCGTCTTTTGCAAGAAATAGTGTTAAATCATGCATGGGAAAAGCTAAAGCAAGCGCGAATTACCTTAACTCTCAAATTGCAAAATTTGAAGCTATTGAAGCAGGTTATGAAGAAGCTTTAATGCTTGATGAAGAAGGTTTTATCGCAGAAGGAACAGGAGAATGTTTCTTTATTGTAAAAGATGGGGTTTTAATCACACCTCCAAATGATTTTTCTTTAAAAAGCATTACTCAAGATACAGTGCTTAAAATCGCTCATGATCTTGGTGTCACTGTGCTTCGCCAAAGAATTTCAAGAGATGAAGTTTATACTGCTGATGAAGCATTTTTTACCGGAACAGCCGCTGAAATCACACCTATTAACAATATTGATGCAAGAATAATAGGAAATGGTTTAAGAGGATCTGTAACTAAAAAACTTCAAGATGCTTATTTTGATGTAGTTTATGGACGCAATCAAAAATACGCATCTATGCTAACTTATATTTAAAAAAGGAAATAAATGCCAGCTGATTTGAATGATTATTTCAATAAAAAAAATGGAAATTCTAATAATAACGGAAACAACCGTCAAAATTTCAATTTCAAAGCACCAGAATTTAATTTTAAAGGTTTTGGAAAATTTTCTCCGCTTATTTATGGGGTGATTATTATTATCTTATTTTTAATCGTTGCAAAACCTTTTATGGTAATAAATTCTGGAGAAATGGGTATTAAATCAACAACAGGTAAATATGACCCAAATCCATTAGAACCAGGACTTCACTTTTTCTTGCCTTTTGTACAAAAAATAACCATAATCGATACTAGAGTAAGACAAATCAACTATGCTTCTATAGAGGGAAGTAATGAAAATTTATCTTCAGGTTCAGGTGTTATTAATAAAAATAGTATTTCTGTACTTGACTCTCGTGGATTGCCTGTATCTATTGATGTTACAGTGCAATACCGTTTAAATCCTTTGCAAGTTCCTCAAACCATAGCTACTTGGAGCTTAAATTGGGAAAATAAAATTATCGATCCAGTTGTTCGTGATGTAGTGCGAAGTGTTGTAGGAAAATATACAGCCGAGGAACTTCCTACTAATCGTAATACAATAGCCGCTCAAATAGAAGAAGGCATAAGAAAAACTATAGAAGCTCAACCAAATGAACCTGTAGAACTTCGTGCTGTACAACTTAGAGAAATTATTTTACCTTCAAAAGTAAAAGAGCAAATCGAACGCGTACAAATTGCAAAACAAGAAGCTGAAAGAACTAAGTATGAAGTAGAAAGAGCTAATCAAGAAGCCTTAAAAAAAGCCGCCTTAGCTGAAGGGGAAGCAAACGCAACCATAATTAGTGCTAAAGGTAAAGCTATGGCTGTTAAAATAGAAGCAGATGCACAAGCTTATTCTAATAAAGAAATCGCAAACAGCTTAAACACTCCTTTACTAAATTTAAAGCAAATTGAAACTCAAAAAGAATTTAATGAAGCTTTAAAAGTCAATCAAGATGCTAAAATTTTCTTAACTCCAGGTGGAGCAGTACCAAACATTTGGGTTGATACCAAAGATACTAAAAAGCAAAGTTCTGCCAACATGAACTAAAAGGATACGCAAATGGAAAAACTAAGAGAAATCGTGCTTTTTTACACTACTCATTTATATTTAGTGGATTATATGCTGATTTTATTAGTTTTTTTTCTCTTCACTTGTGTTTTACTTCTTTGTGTATTTTTACGCCATAGACCTATAGCAGCACTTTTTATTATTGCATTTGATATTATTATTTGTTTTTTAGTTTATATCTATGGGTATAAACTAATAGACAATGAAGTAAGAACTCGAAAAACCGCTATTACGGATCAAAAAATAATACAAAGCTCAAATGATTTAATTGTTGATTTTAACATTACAAATAATTCAAAAAATAATTTTAAAGAATGTAAAATTACAGCTAAAATTTTTGCGGATAAAATACCTAATGATAATATCATAGAAGAATATAAAAAGAAATTTATCCCTTTTAGACAAAAAAGTAGAGAAATTAAAGATCTAAAGAAAAACGCAACCCAAGTTCAAAGAATTGCTTTTGAAAATTTTAACTATGAAAATAACTATACCATACGCTTAGTTTCGGAGTGTTTTTAATGCATTTTACGATTTTCCATATTATAGCTTTTATCATTTTACTTATTTGCTTTGCCTTGATTTGTATTTTAATCTTTCTAAAAGTCAAACAGAAAGAAATGGCTTTAATTTCTTATACCATAGCTACTATTTTTACCGCACTTTTGATATATTCTATTTTTCTAACAATCAATCAATTCACCACTCAAGCCGATCTTAGCAAACTAACCTATACAAGAGATCTAAGACATGAAAGTGTTATCGTGAGCGGAAAGGTTCAAAATCTTACTAAATTTGAAATCAGAAAATGCTATTTGATACTTAGCATATTAAACCAAAAAAAAGTAGGGGGAGAAATTTTCAATGATAAAAATATTCGCAATGCCAAAATGCAAAATACAAGTGTTTCTTACACTATAGAAATTATAGACAAACTTCCGGGTAATACTTATAAAGAATTTAGAGCCAGTGTTCCTTTTCCTCCAAGTTTTGATAACCCTGAATTTTATCACACTCTAAAATGTATTTGATTTAGAAAATACTTAATATTAATAATTAGAATTTGTCTATATCACATTTCATTAAATCTTAAAGAATTAAACATATATTATTTTATAGAGATAACTAGCTTTTTAGCTAGTTATCTAAGGTTAAAACCTCTTCTTCTTAACATCTTCTAAGATATTATTAGCTATATCACTTACTGTACTAGAAATAATAGCTGATTCATTAGCAATTTCAACATTATCTTTAGTAGTTTGATCAATTTGTGCTACGCTATCATTGATTTGAGTAATACCTGCAGTTTGTTCTTTAATACTTTCTGCCATATCATTGATAGATTGAACAAGTAAATTAGTATTAGCTTCTATTTCAGATAAAGACTTTTGAGTTCTCTCAGCTAGTTTTCTAACTTCATCAGCCACAACAGCAAAGCCTCTACCATGTTCTCCAGCACGTGCAGCTTCAATAGCTGCATTTAAAGCTAGAAGATTAATTTGATCTGCAATATCTCCTATAATACCTGTAACATTTTTAATCTCTTCAGATTGAGTGATAACATCACTAGTTTTAACTGAAACATTTTGCATAGAAGAAGTGATCTCTTCTAAAGCTGCTGCAGTTTCTTCTAAAGATTGAGCTTGAGAATTTGAAGAAGTGGTTAAGCTTTGAACAGCAGTTTGTAATTTTCCACTTTCATTAGCTAAAGCATTAGCAAAGTCTGAACTTTGTTTTAGCATTTTAACTATTTCATCGCCTAAAGCATTAGTAGTTAATTCAACACTTCCTGAAGCATTAGAGATTTTATTTCTAAAATCTAAGCTTTTGTATTCTTCAAATATTTTATGAATAACATTCATATCAGAACCTACTCTAGCTTGTAAAACATCAAGAAGTTTATTTAGAACATTTTTAAGTTCAATAAGTTGTGGGTTTCTTGGATTAGCAGTAATTCTTGCTGTTAAATTACCACCTTCTACAACTGATACGGTTTGAACTGATTCTTTAACAGCTTGATTGTCTTGTTCTAAACCTTTTTTAGTAGCAAGGATGTTTTCGTTGAT